>JAJYTY010000177.1 GCA_021792835.1 Pseudomonadota bacterium | reverse complement strand
CAAGACCGACGCCCCGATGATGGAGTGCAAGAAGGCCCTGACCGAGGCCGAGGGCGACATGGGGCGCGCCGAGGAACTGCTGCGCGTCAAGCTGGGCAGCAAGGCCAGCAAGGCCGCGTCGCGCGTCACGGCCGAGGGCATCGTGGCCGTGCACATCGACGGCAACGTCGGTGCCCTGGTCGAGATCAACTGCGAGACCGACTTCGTGGCCAAGAACGACGACTTCCTGGCCTTCGGCAAGCTGCTGGCGCGCCTGGTCGCCGAGCGCGACCCGGCCGACGTGGCCGCGCTGTCCGCGCTGGAGGTCGACGGCTCGACCGTGGAGGCGCAGCGCACCACGCTGATCGGCAAGATCGGCGAGAACATGACCATCCGCCGCTTCAAGCGCTTCGCCGGCGCCTCCAGGCTGGTCAGCTACCTGCACGGCACGCGCATCGGCGTGGTCGTCGAGTACGACGGCGACGAAGTGGCCGCGAAGGACGTGGCGATGCACGTGGCGGCGATGAAGCCGGTGGCGCTGTCGGCGGCCGACGTGCCCGCCGCGCTGATCGACAGCGAGCGTTCGATCGCCACGCAGAAGGCCGCCGAGGACGCCGAGAAGGCGCGCGCCGAGGGCCGCCCGGTACAGTCGCCGGAAATCGTCGCCAAGCGCGTCGAGGGCGCCGTGCAGAAGTACCTGAAGGAGGTCTCGCTGTTCAACCAGGCCTTCGTCAAGAACGACAAGCAGACCGTCGAGCAGATGCTGGCGGCGGCGAAGACCCAGGTGCGCGGCTTCACGCTGTACGTGGTTGGCGAGGGCATCGAGAAAAAGTCGGAGAATTTCGCCGACGAGGTCGCCGCGCAGATGGCAGCCGCGCGCGGCGCCTGAGGACCCGGCATCCCCGTTACCCGTCGATTCGTCCCACCTCCCGGAGAACCCAGGCATGAGCGGTTACAAGCGCGTGTTGCTCAAACTCTCGGGGGAGGCGTTGATGGGTGACGACCCCTACGGCATCAACCGCGCGACCATCGTCAAGATGGTCGAGGACATCGCGCAGGTGGTGCACGGCGGCGTGCAGCTGGCCATCGTGATCGGCGGCGGGAACATCTTCCGCGGCGTCGCCGGGGGCGCGGTCGGCATGGACCGCGCGACCGCCGACTACATGGGCATGCTGGCCACCGTGATGAACTCGCTGGCGCTGGCCGACGCGATGCGCCATGCCGGGCTGGTGGCGCGGGTCATGTCGGCCATCAGCATCGACCAGGTCGTCGAGTCCTACGTGCGCCCGAAGGCGCTGCAGTACCTGGAGGAGGGCAAGTCGGTGATCTTCGCCGGCGGCACCGGCAACCCCTTCTTCACCACCGACACCGCGGCGGCGCTGCGCGCCGCCGAGATCGGCGCCGAGGTCATGCTCAAGGCGACCAAGGTCGACGGCATCTACACTGCCGACCCGGCGCGCGACCCGCAGGCCACGCGCTACGAGCGCATCAGTTTCGACGATGCCATCGTGCGGCGTCTGCAGGTGATGGACGCCACCGCGTTCGCGCTGTGCCGCGACCAGGGCCTGCCGATCCGCGTGTTCAGCATCTTCAAGCCGGGCGCCTTGCTGCGCGTCGTGCAGGGCGAGCCCGAGGGCACGCTGGTGCATCTCTGAAGCTCTTTCTCATCCAAGCCATTCCCGAGCCCGCAACCATGTCCATCGCCGAGATCAAGCAAAGCTGCGAAGCGCGCATGCTCAAGTCCCTGGAAGCGCTTCGAGCCGACCTCATCAAGGTGCGCACCGGGCGCGCCCACACCGGGTTGCTCGACCATGTGACGGTCGACTACTACGGCAGCCCGATGCCGATCAACCAGGTCGCCAACGTCAACCTGATCGACGCGCGCACGATCAGCGTGCAGCCCTGGGAGAAGAAGATGGTGCAGGCGGTCGAGAAGGCCATCCGCGACTCCGACCTGGGGCTCAACCCGATGACCCAGGGCGACGTGATCCGCGTGCCCATGCCGGCGCTCACCGAGGAACGGCGGCGCGACCTGGTGAAGGTGATCCGCCACGAGGGCGAGGCCGCCAAGGTGGCGGTGCGCAACCTGCGTCGGGATGCCAACCAGCAGGTCAAGGACCTGGTCAAGGCCAAGGAAGCGTCGGAGGACGACGAGCGCCGCGCGCAGGAGGAGATCCAGAAGGCGACCGATCGCCACATCGCCGACATCGACAAGATGATCGCCCAGAAGGAAGCCGAGATCATGGCGGTCTGAACCCGCGACCGCCGCCATCCGCCGTGTCCCACCGCAACACCTCGCACCGCAAGCCGGCCGCGCCCGCCGTCGTGCCCCGGCACGTGGCCGTCGTGATGGATGGCAACGGGCGCTGGGCGACCAGGCGGCTGCTGCCGCGCACCGCCGGCCACAAGTACGGCGCCGATGCCCTCAAGCGCCTGGTGCGCGGCTGCGTGCAGCAAGGCGTCGAGTACCTCACCGTGTTCGCGTTCTCGTCGGAGAACTGGAAACGTCCGGCCGACGAGGTGGGGGCGCTGATGGAGTTGTTCGTGCAGGCGCTGCAGCGCGAGACCCCGGAGCTGTCCGCGCAGGGCGTGGCCCTGCACTTCATCGGCGACCGCGCGCCGCTGCACGAACGCATGCGCGAACTGATGCGCCAGGCCGAATCCACGCCCGTCGACAAGCCTCGCCTGCGCCTGAACGTGGCGCTGAACTACGGCGGGCGCTGGGACATCGTGCAGGCGGCGCGGGCCGCGCTGGCCGAGGGTGTCGAGCTGACCGAGCAGAGCCTGGCGCGCCACATGTGCCTGGCCGACATCCCGGAGCCCGACCTGCTGATCCGCACCGGAGGCGAGCATCGCGTGAGCAATTTCCTGCTCTGGCAGTTGGCCTACACCGAGTTCTACTTCACCGACACGCTGTGGCCCGACTTCGACGAGAAGTCGGTGGCCGAGGCGATCGCCGATTTCGCGCGCCGCGAGCGCCGCTTCGGGCGCGTGCCGGGCAAGTCCTCCCCCGACAACGGGCTTCGCGTGGCCTGAGACGGGGCCACGCGCCGGCAACCCGATGCTGCGTACGCGAATCCTCACCGCTGCCGTGCTGCTGGCCGTGCTGCTGCCGCTGCTGGCCTTCGCCGGTGCGCGCGGCTTCAGCGCGGCGATCGCGGTGTTCGCTGCCGCAGGCATGTGGGAATGGGCCCGCCTGGCCGGGCTGCGCGGCGCGCAGCCGGTGCTGTGGGCGCTGGTCTGGCTGGGCGCGGTGTGCGCGATGCTGTTCAGCCGCGTCGCCGCCCTCGACCCGGACGGCAGTTTCGCGCTGGCGGCACTGGCGTGGACCGTGCTGCTGCTGGGCAGCCTGCCGCGCGCGCGGCTGCCTCGTGCGCTGGCGACGCCGGCGGTGCTGGGCATGCTGGGGTTTCTGATCCTGTTCGCGGCCTGGGTCGCGCTGTGGCACGCGCGGCGCGCCGGGGTCGGCTTCCTGCTGTCGGTGCTCGCGCTGGCGTGGATCGCCGACATCGCCGCGTATTTCGGCGGGCGCGCGATCGGTGGCGTCAAGCTGGCGCCGCGCATCAGTCCGGGCAAGACCATGTCGGGCGCGCTGTGCGGGGTGCTGGCGGTCGTGGTGTACACGGCCGCGTGCGCGCGCGTGCCGTGGCTGCACGAGACCCTGGGGGGGCGCCTGGCGCAGCGCTGGGGCTTTGACGGCGCGCTGCTGGCCAGCGCCGGGCTGGCGCTGCTGAGCGTGGCCGGCGACCTGTTCGAGTCCCTGCTCAAGCGACATGCCGGGGCCAAGGACAGCAGCGGGCTGTTGCCGGGGCACGGCGGTGTGCTCGATCGCATCGATGCGCTGTTGCCGCTGTTGCCGGTTGCGATGCTGATCGCCGGACGCCCGCTGTGACGGCGACGAGGCGCATTCCATGAGACGCATCACCATTCTGGGCAGTACCGGATCGATCGGGCGCAGCACGCTGGAGGTGCTGGCGCTGCACCCGCAAGGCTTCGAGGTATACGCGCTGGGTGCGCGGCGCAGCGACGAGATGCTGCTCGAGCAATGCCTGCGCTTCGCACCGCGCTACGCGGTGCTGGAGGACGCGCAGGCGGCGGCACGGCTGCAGCGGGCGCTGCGCGAGCGCGGCGCGGGCACCGAGGTGCTGGCGGGCGCGGACGCGCTGCGGCAGGTGGCGGCCGAGCCGCAGGTGGACATGGTGATGGCGGCCATCGTCGGTGCCGCGGGACTGGATTCGGCGCTGGCGGCGGCGCGCGCCGGCAAGCGCGTGCTGCTGGCCAACAAGGAATCACTGGTCGTCGCCGGCGAAGTGTTCATGCGCGCGATGCGCGAGGGCGGCGGCGAACTGCTGCCGATCGACAGCGAACACAGCGCCATCCTGCAAAGCCTGCCCGAGCAGCGCGAGCGCTGGAGCGAGGACGTGCGCGAGATCACCTTGACCGCCTCCGGCGGTCCGTTCCGTGCCGCCGACCCGGCCGGTCTGGAGCACATCACCCCGGAGCAGGCCTGCGCGCACCCGAACTGGAGCATGGGCCGCAAGATCTCGGTGGACTCGGCGACCATGATGAACAAGGGGCTGGAGGTGATCGAGGCGCACCACCTGTTCGGCATGCCGGCGCAGCGCATCCAGGTGCTGATCCACCCGCAAAGCATCGTGCATTCGATGGTCACCTACCACGACGGTTCGGTGATGGCGCAGCTGGGCGTGCCCGACATGCGCACGCCGATCGCCTACGGCCTGGCATGGCCCCGGCGCATCGCCTCGGGCAGCGCGTGGCTGGACCTGGCGCGCATCGGGCGCCTGGATTTCGAGCAGCCGGATCCGGCGCGCTTTCCCGGGCTGCGACTGGCCTATGCGGCGCTGGACATGGCCGGCGGCGCGTGCGCGGTACTCAACGCGGCCAACGAGGTCGCGGTGCAGGCCTTTCTCGACGGCCGGTTGCGCTTCACCGACATCCACCGCGTCAACGCGCGCACCCTGGAGCGCCTGGCGCCGTGCGAGGCGCCGGAACTCGACGCGCTGCTCGAACTCGACGTGCGGGCACGCCGCGAGGCGGGCGCACAAGCGCGCGCGCTGACGCGCTGAAGCGGGCACAATGACCGCCACGCGTGCCCGCGCCAGGCCGGCGCCGTCCGCGAGGAGCCATCCCCGATGCTGACCCTGGTCGCCTTCCTGTTCGCCCTCGCGCTGCTGATCGTGGTGCACGAGTCCGGGCACTACCTGGCCGCGCTGAGCTGCAACATTCGCGTGCTCAGGTTCTCCATCGGCTTCGGGCAGCCGCTGCTGCGCCGGCGCATCGGGGCGGACGGCACCGAGTTCGTGGTGGCGGCGATCCCGCTGGGCGGCTTCGTGCGCATGCTCGACGAGCGCGAGGCGCCCGTGCCGCCGCAGGAGCTCGGGCGCGCCTTCAACCGCCAGGGCCCGTGGAAGCGCGCCTGGGTGGTGGCCGCGGGCCCCGCGGCCAACCTGCTGCTGGCTGTGCTGCTGTTCGCGCTGGTGGCGATGATCGGCATGCGCGAGCCGCTGCCGCTGCTGGGCGCGCCGCCGGCATCGAGCCCGGCCGCCGCCGCGGGGGTGCGCGCCGGGCAGCGGGTGCTGGCGACGACCATCGACGGCCACACGCGCGCGGTGCGTTCGTGGCCGCAGCTGCTGCTGCGCCTGCAGGAGGCAGCGCTGAACGGCTCGCGCGTGCAGCTGCAGGTGCGCGAGGCGGGTTCCGAGCGCGCGCTGCGCCTGGATTTCCGCGGGGACTCGGAACGCGCGGGCAGCGCGGACTTCCTGCACCGCTACGGATTGCGCCTGCAGGAAGCCCCGACGCGGGTGCGCAGTGTGTTGCCGGGCGAGCCGGCCGAGCAGGCGGGCTTGCGCCCCGGCGATGTCCTGCTCGGGATCGGCCGGGGGCGCAGCGGCGAGCACACGCTCGATGCGCAGCAACTGCTGCAGGCGATCGCGGCCAGCCAGGGGCGGGCGCTGCCCCTGTGGGTGCGTCGCGGCACGCAGGAGTTCACGCTGGAGGTGAGCCCGCGGCGCGAAGTCGACGCGAAAGGCGTCGCGCACTGGCGCATCGGCGTGTTGATCGAGGCCGCGGTGCCGCAGACGCTGGTGCGCGAAGCCCCGCTGCCCGCGCTGCGCGAGGGGCTTCGTCGCACCTGGCAGCTCAGCACGCTGAGCCTACGCACGCTCGGGCGCATGGTGGTGGGGCGGGCCTCGCTGAAGGAGCTCAGCGGCCCGGTGACCATCGCCGACTACGCCGGACGCAGCGCGGCCCTGGGCTGGACCGCCTACCTGAGCTTCCTGGCCGTCGTCAGCCTGAGCCTGGGGGTTCTCAACCTGCTGCCGATACCGGTCTTGGACGGAGGGCATCTCTTGTATTATGCGTTCGAGATTGTGACTCGCCGGAAGGTGCCGCAGCGCGTGCAGGAACGACTGCAGCAAGGCGGTCTGGCCCTGATCGCACTGATGATCGCGCTGGCCTTGTACAACGACATCGCCCGGGTGCTCGGGCCGTTCCACTGAAACATCCACGCCGAGGTTAATTTGAGGCTTCGTCACGCATTGCAGGGTACTGCCGTGGCCGTCGTCGCCATGGCCTGTGCCCAGGCCTACGCCGCCGATACCTTCGTCATCAAGGACATCCGTGTCGACGGCCTGCAGCGGACCGAGCCGGGCACGGTGTTCAGCTACCTTCCGTTTCGCATCGGCGACCGCTATACGCCGGAACTCGGCGCCGCCGCGATCCGCGCGCTGTTCGCCACCGGCCTGTTCAAGAACGTCAGCATCCGCACCACCGGCGACGTCGTCACCGTGCTGGTCGAGGAGCGGCCGGTGATCGCCAACGTCGACTTCGTCGGCACCAAGGAATTCGAGAAGAAGAACCTGGTGGCGGCGCTCAAGCAGGTCGGCCTGGGCGATGCGCAGCCCTACGACCAGGCGCTGGTCGAGCGCGCGGAGCAGGAACTCAAGCAGCAGTACCTGGCCAAGGGCTACTACGCGGTGAAGGTCACCACCACGGTGACCCCGCTGCCCCGCAACCGGGTGGACCTGACCTTCAACGTCGACGAAGGGGCGGTCGCGAAGATCCGCAGCCTGCGGGTCGTCGGCAATCATGTCTTTCGCGAGGGCACGCTGCTGGACCTGTTCAGCCTTTCCACGCCCGGCTGGCTGACCTGGTACACGAAAGCCGACCAGTACTCGCGCGCCAAGCTCAACGCGGACCTCGAAACCCTGCGCTCGTACTACCTGGATCGCGGCTACCTGGACTTCCGCATCGAGTCCACGCAGGTCGCGCTGTCGCCCGACAAGACCTCGATCGCGATCACGGTCAACGTGCACGAAGGGCAGAAG
>JAJYTY010000008.1 GCA_021792835.1 Pseudomonadota bacterium | reverse complement strand
GCCGGCGTGAAGGATGATCGTTGGGGGCAGCGGGTCGTCGCCTTCGTGAAGCGCAAGCAGCCGGTCGAGGCGCAGGCTCTGGACGAGCATTGCGTGCATTCCGATCTCGCGAACTTCAAGAGGCCGCGCGAATATGTGTTCGTGCGCGAGATACCCAAATCCCCCGTAGGCAAGATCCTCCGCCGCAAGCTGTCGGCAGGCGAGTTCGAGGCCGATTGAACCCCGAACCTTTTCGATCAAGGAGTCTTTGATGAGCGTACTCAGGCACCAGGCGAACAGCCTGCTGGAGCAACTGGATGGATTTCGCGTGGAGGTCGACGCGGCTGCGCAGCGCGCCGACATCGTCCTCGATCGCCCCCCGTTCAACATCGTGTCCATGCTGCAGCGCGAGCAGCTGCGGTTGGTCTTCGAGGCGCTGGATGAGGATGAGCGGGTGCGAGTGATCGTGCTGCGCGGGAGTGGCGCGCACTTCTCCAGCGGCGGCGACATCAAGGGCTTCCTGGAGGCCTCGCCGGAGCATGTGTCGAAGCTGGCATGGAACGTGGCGGCTCCGACGCGATGCTCCAAGCCGGTCATTGCGGCAAACCAGGGCTATTGCTTCGGCGTGGGGTTCGAGCTTTCGCTGGCTTGTGACTTTCGTATCGTCACTGCAACCACGCAATACGCGCTTCCCGAGCAGAAGCTGGGCCAGATTCCTGGGTCAGGTGGGTCGGCTCGGCTACAGAAGATGGTCGGCATCGCGCGCACCAAGGACATTGTGATGCGCTCGCGGCGCATCTCAGGCGCCCAGGCTGTTGAATGGGGCATCGCGACTCAATGCGTTGCCGAAGCCGAGCTTGAGCGAGCCACCGCGGATCTGGTGCAGGAACTCGTCGGATTTTCGCCGCTCGCGCAGCGTACGGCCAAGAAGTTGCTCAACGACACAGAAGATGCGCCATTGGCTATCGCCATTGAGCTTGAGGGGCATTGCTACAGCCGCCTGCGAAGTTCGGAGGACTTCCGCGAAGGAGTTGAAGCATTCCACGGAAAGCGTCCGCCGGTCTTTCGCGGGCGTTGACTCCGAAGCGCGCGGCCCGATGTGCGCGTGAGCCTGCGGGACCTGCAGGGCATCGAGAGGGTTCTGTCGGAACGGGTACACGCCTGCCATGGCGCTTCAGGCAAGATTTTGTGCCCCCTCATCGTGACACTGCAGCAATCGGATCGCTCCTGACGCCAGTAAGCGACTTTGTTTCCGCGGAGTTGCTGCAGTGTGAAGCCTGGATCGTGGGGAGTCCGGATCAGTTCGGGAGCGGCCGCTTGGCGGCAACGCGCGGCCACGAGAAATCAAGCACCTGGCAGGTCGCGAGTCAGCAACTTTGTTTCCCGCGCACACCGATGGAATTGCAGTTAAAGGCTGTCCCGCGCAGATAAGACCTGTCCCGCCTAAGGCCTCGTGGGACGCCGGGGTCCGCAGATCTGGAAGTTCAAGGCGGGACTGCGTAGGAAGTCGCAGGGGCTCCCCTTCCAGGTGTGGGTCCCAACCGTTGGCAACCGTGCCAGGACCGACAGAGCCACTTCCCCGCGCCGGGGGGAGCAGCTAGTTGCCCAGAAGCGCCGAAGGACTGTGGGCGTCAGCTCGTCGGCCAGAACAGTCATTGGACTTAGGCAGTCGCGATGACTGCTGTGCAGTCACCCGTTGTCACTGGGGGCGTCGATCTGCTGAGCGCCAGTTCACACGTGTAGCCACAACGACGGACTCTGCAGCAACCGTCGGCGCGGCTCCGCCAAATCCGCAGCCAGCGCCGCCTCGTCCAGCGGACCGCCCAAATCGGGGCGACATTGGGCTATGTTTTGATCGCACTGCGAGCGACGGCAGCGCTCTTGCACCACCACGTCATGCGCGACAACACACTGGTTTGCAGGCTTCCCGGTCATTGCCCCTGATCTTCCGGAGGCTTCACATGGATTCGAATCTCCAATGACGAAATTTCACCATCGAGCCCACCCTGAAAGTCACCGCACGGAACATATCGGATGGCTGCGCGCTGCCGTTCTGGGTGCCAATGACGGCATCATTTCCACGGCCAGCCTGATTGCCGGCGTGGCTGCAGCCCATGCAAGCCATGCCAGCATCATGACCACGGCCATCGCGGGGCTGGTCGCCGGCGCCATGTCCATGGCTGCCGGCGAGTTCGTGTCGGTCTACTCACAAGCCGATACTGAGAAAGCGGATTTGGCGCGGGAACGTGATGAACTGAAAGACAGTCCCGAATCAGAGCATCGGGAACTAACGGCCATCTACGTCCGGCGTGGCCTGGATCATCGACTCGCGGATCAGGTCGCCACGCAACTGATGGCGCATGATGCGCTGGGCGCGCACGCGCGCGATGAACTGGGCATCTCCGAGACGTTGAGCGCTCGCCCGCTGCAAGCGGCAATGGCGTCCGCTGGGAGCTTCGCCGTGGGTGCGGCCATGCCGCTAGCTGTGGTTCTATTGGCGCCGGAGCAGGGCCTGTTCTATTGGATCGTAGCGACGGCGATTATCTTCCTGGCCCTGCTTGGCGCTGCCGCCGCGGCCGTGGGCGGCACGTCGCTTTTTAAAAGTGCGCTGCGCGTAGCGTTCTGGGGGATCGTTGCCATGGCGGTGACAGCGGGTGTGGGAGCCGTGTTCGGCACCACCGTGTAGATGACGATACTGCTGCGTCAATCCAAGCCGCGCGGACAGCACAGACGATCTCGCTATGCGAGAGATCGTCGCTCTTCCGGGGTCGAAGGCCACTCGCTCCAGTTGAGCCAGGGCCGGACACAGGGCCGGAGCAGCTTGCAGCCTCAACTTGCACGGGTGAACGCGGCCGCGCGAAGCGCTGCCCATACACAGTTCTGCGGCAGCTTCGTGCCACTCCTGAGCGACTCCAGCGGTGGCTGGAGTCGGTTCGGCATTGCACTCAGATTTCGATCTGCTCAGCTATGTCGAGCGCATCTTCCACCTCGATGCCGACGTAGCGAACCGTGCTCTCCAGCTTGGTGTGGCCAAGCAGAAGCTGGACGGCACGCAGGATCTTCGTCTTGCGGTATATCAGCGT
Organism: Pseudomonadota bacterium; assembly: GCA_021792835.1. Lineage (GTDB taxonomy): Bacteria > Pseudomonadota > Gammaproteobacteria > Burkholderiales > Burkholderiaceae_C > Thiomonas_A. Next base: position 37,712 of record JAJYTY010000008.1, on the reverse strand, counting down.
TGCCTTGGTGCGCCGCATGGAATGCGTGCCATACGCGTAACCGTCAAGGCCGATTTCGTCCACCCATCCATGAACGATCCTGGCGTACTGCCTCGTCCCGAGGTGTGCGGATGCGTGGTTCCTGCTCGGAAAGAGGTAGTCGTCGCCGTGCAATCCGGTGACCTTGATCCAGGATGCAAGCGCTTGCCGAGTCGTCGCGGTTAGGGGAAGCTGAAAGAGCTGAGAGCCGCAGAAAAATTGGCTCCGCGGGCTGTTGGCTGCCCACGGAAATTAGGAAAAGTGTGGGCTTCGACCACTACCCCGGCTCAATGATCTTCCCTGTGGTGGTCTTCCCTGCCACGCCACCCGTAGCGAGGCGCAGGTTGGTAGACGTAAGGCGCTGGCGCGGGGGCGTACACATAGGCCGGCGGCGGGGCATATACCACGGAGGGCTGAACGTAAACGGGTGCAGGAGGCGGCGCTGCAACATACGGCGCAGCAAGAGCTCCCGTGACCATGCCTGCAAGGAAGGCAATCGGTCCGCCACCATCGCCCTCTCCTCCATCAGCCCGCGCAGGGGAAGCTACCGAAAAACCGACAGCAGCCACCGCGACGACCACAGCAAAACGCGACGTACGCTGACTTTTCATCATGTTGGATCTACTCCGATGGTTGGTCTCACTCACAGCCGATGGCACACACCCGCTTGAAACGTCGCAACGACTTGCTCGCCCGTATCGGGCATGCCACGCCTAGGATAAACCGTAGCAGCACTTGTCTTCATCACGGTGTCCTTGAACAGGTTCGACACGCCTTGCCCCCTCGACCCGCGCTGGAGCTTGCCTTCCGCGACTACAGGTGCAACGGGCTCGCCGTGCACGTCAGATGCAAACTTCCCAGGCCAGGCAGGAATGCACTTCCCCATCTATTTCTATCGGGGAAGCCGAAAGGGCTGAGAGCCTTAGAGACATTGGCTCCGCGGGCTGTTGGCTGCCCGCGGAATTTAGGAAAAATGTGGGTGGAGTGAACACCTTTGGCCAGGGATACCGGCGGACCATGTGACTGGTCATCGGCCTGAGCGGGCGCTGGTCGCAATCCATGACTGCGGCCGCAATGCCCCAGGCAGCGGTCGCCGACGTCACCGGCACCCTTGGCGGCCCATACCAGCGACGGGGCGACCGCAATGCTGCAGGCAACGGCCACCGCCATCGCGGACGCCTTGAGCGACCGATTCGTCAAGGCGTGCCTGCACGATGAGCGCACTCTCGCACGGTGTACGGCACAACAGGCGCAGCGCAGGCTCTGCGATCGATGGCCTCACGACGCGGTACGCCCTCTTGGACGTCGCCCGGGATCGGCCGCGGCCGGCATGTACTGCCGGCGCGCGGCCCCAGCGTCAGGGCTGCGTCACAACGACGGAATAGGGGTCGCTTCCCGTCGCGACGGTGGCCGGAGCCATCGGCGTCAACGCCCCGCCCGCACCAAGCGTGTACTGCGACACGGTGTTGCTGGCGCTGTTCGCCACATAGGCGTACTTGCCCGTGGGGTCGATGCTCACGGAGGTGGGGCTGTTTTCCGCCGCGACGGTGGCCGTAGCCATCGGCATCAACGTCCCGCCCGTGCCAATCGTGTACTGCGACACGGTGTTGCCGCCGAAGTTCGCCACGTAGGCGTACTTGCCCGTGGGGTCGACCGGCACGGAGACGGGCCCGGTTCCCGCTGCGACGGTGGCCGGGGTCATCGGTGTCAACGCCCCGCCCGCACCAATCGTGTACTGCGACACGGTGTTGCTGAAGTAGTCTGCCACATAGGCGTACTTGCCCGTGGGGTCGACCGTCACGGAGCGGGGCCCGGTTCCCGCCGCGACGGTGGCCGGGGTCATCGGCGTCAACGCCCCGCCCACACCAATCGTGTACTGGGACACGGTGTTGCTGTAGATGTTCGCCACATAGACGTACTTGCCCGTGGGATCGACCGTCAGAGAGATGGGCTCAGTTCCCGCCGCGACGGTGGCCGGGGCCATCGGCGTCAACGCCCCGCCCGCACCAATCGTGTACTGCGACACGGTGTTGCTGCGGTAGTTTGCCACATAGGCGTACCTGCCCGTGGGGTCGACCGTCACGGATTCGGGCCCGGTTCCCACCGCGACGGTGGCCGGGGTCATCGGCGTCAACGCCCCGCCCGCGCCAATCGTGTACTGCGACACGGTGTTGCTGGCGAAGTTTGCCACATAGGCGTACTTGCCCGTGGGGTCGATCGTCACGGAGACGGAGTCAGTTCCCGCCGCGACGGTGGCCGGGGTCATCGGCGTCAACGCCCCGCCCGCACCCATCGTGTACTGCGACACGGTGTTGCCGGTGAGGTTTGCCACATAGGCGTACTCGGGGTGCTCGACACAGTTCACCGCCACATTGCTGATGTTGGCGCTTGCGGAGCCGCTGCCGTTCGTGACCGTGCACGTCTGTTTGGTGGGCTGGGTCAGGACAGTAACCGCGTAGGTACCACCTGCATGGATCTTCTGGGCGAAAGTGAAGCTGCCGTTGCCGGTCAGCGTCAGGTCGTCGCCGCCGTTGTCTTGCAGCACGATCGATGTACCGCCAGCCAGGTTGGTGAGAGTGCCTGCGACGGCATAGCTCTGCGTGCCGCTGGGTGTGGAGGACTGGGAGGAACCTCCGCCGCCGCCGCAGCCCGACACCAAGCCGGCGGTCAACACGGCCAAGCCCAGGACGGTGGCGGCCTTGGATAGCAAGCACCTTTTCATTTTCGTCTGTTTGGCGCAGGAGTTACACGAAGAAGCCATGTCGGCCGGGCACAAATCCGCAGTGCTCGGCGGAGCGCAGATTAGCATCGCGTTAGGGAATAGCGTGATCATTGGCTAGAGCTTGAACCAGAATGCCTGTGTTCGGTGCCCGGTTCGGAGGCTGAGGGTGGAGGTCTGCCCCCGGTCGATGTTCCTGACGCTGATGATTCTGGGAAATAGAGTCCGTCGGGATTTCGGCAAAGTCAGCCGGGCCTGCCGGACCTTCCCCAAGCCGCACAGCGCGGAGGCGCCAGAACCCCGGCGCCTATCGGCCCGGCGAGCCAGTGACAGCTCCAGACTGGTTGCTGGCGTTCGCCTCGCGCCATTCAATCGACGGCTTTCGATGCAAAGTGGCGCCGAGCGTGAGCGCGAAAGGTGAGGCCGACCATTGCAGATTTACCCTAGTTCTACGCTGTGCAGCCCCACAAGCGGCTCTACGCCCGCATTCAGGAGATTTGCCGCTTGCTGAGGGCGCCGAAGTACGGCAGTTCCCTTCTGTGACCTCGGCGACGGGGAGCGCCGGATCACGTGGATGTCTCGGCAGTCTTGCGGCCTGCTCAGACGAGTACTTTGACGGGCTGTTAGCGCCGGTAGGTATGAGCGTTGTCGCCGCGCCCTTGTGCGCTTGACATTGGCTCGTCAGGCGCGGTCTTCGCAGATTGGGCACGGCCCTCATAGGCCATCAGAATCGGCGCCTTGGGAGCAGATCGCCTTGGCTACCGCCTTGTCTCCTGAGCGCAGTTGCGAGCCAAGCGGCCAAGATTGCCACTTTTGACGACTTAGTATATAGTGTCGGCAATGTCGCATAGATCGCGGAGGGCATCCATGCCGACCGACACGCTTCCCCTGCATACGCGCCCTGCGCGCGACATCGGCCAGTCCGTACCGGTCGCCGTACCGGCAGATGCCGATCCAGCAACCGTGTCCTCAGCGGTGCAGGCCATCGAGAAAGCGCTCGCCCTGCTGGTCCACGCACAGCAAGGCGCGGTACTTGCTCAGGCAGACCTTATTGCCGAGATTGCGACTGGCTTGCTCGCGCCCAGCAGCGAGTTGCTGGAAGATAGGGTGCAGCGCATGCGCACCCTGCGCCAAGTCTTCGGCGAGGAAGACTGGCTGAGCTCCGAGGATCTGAACGCCCTGCAGGCGAACCCTCCGAGGAGCAAGTCACAACCCGCCAGCGACTGGAAGCGTCGCGGCCGCATCTACAGCGTCAGCCGCGGAGGCCGAGAGTACTTTGCTCGCTACCAGTTCGATGCAATGTATGAGCCGCTACCGATCATTCGCGCGATCCTGGATGCCTTCGGAGAAGTGGCGGACCCCTGGGTGCTCGCGGCCTGGTTCCACTATCCGAATGCCTGGATCGTGGGCGCCGATGGCACGCCCGTAGCACCGAAGGACGCGCTCGATCGTGGCAACGATGTGGTGCGCGCGGCGAGCAAGCGGCGCACGAGCTACGTCGCATGAGCACGCCAGCCCCGGGCGAGCTCCGCGAACCCGGGGCTTCCGAAGACTTCGAGGTCCGCGAACTGAGGCACCAGGAGGTAGCCGAGTGGTACCACGTGTACAGCACGCGGAACTACCCGGCGACTCGTGCCGAGACATTCTCGGAGGGCTGGGGCGAGACCCGGTTCGCTCCGATCCTGCTCAACGCGGGAGCACCAGAGCCAGTGCACACCTACTACGTGGCGAGCACGCCCGAGGCTGCTTACATGGAGTCGGTGCTGCACGACGTGTCGCTGTCGCCACCCGGGATGTTCGAGGTGGCCTCGTTGGCCCACTTTCATCTCGTGCGACTTGGTCTTCCCGCGTCGCTGCAGTATGTCAGCTTCCATACGCCCTACTTGCCACGGCTCGGCGTCACTCGAACACAGTTGATCGACAGCTTGCCAGCCTCCTACGGCCGCACGCGTCTCTGGTCGCAGGCCGCCTACCAGCAGTGCACCAATGCACAAGCTATCGGGTACGGTTCCAGACGGGACGACGCTGCCCGCTGCCTGATGCTCTTCAAGCAGCGGCTGCCCGACCCACCGCTCCACGTGTTGAGTGTGGAGTCGATGGCGATCGAACCTCGACGCGCCGAACTGCTGGCACTCGTGCGGGCGCTCAGATTACATGAGGTCTGAACTGTGAGCCGCCGGCTGAACGCGCCTGTAATTGGCAACGCTGCATACCAGGCCGTCGACGCGCTGAAGAACGCCGCTCAAGTTGATTGTCGCCGGCCACGCAGATCCAGGGCGTCCGATCCGGTCAGCCAATTGCCCGTAGCTGGTGGTAGACCCTGGCGCGATTTCCCTCAATGCTTCCCAGACACGGCGCTGGAAGGGAGACCCCCCGGTCTGCGCACGAACGTCGTCGAGTGCAGTCAAGTTGCCGTCGAAGTATTCGCGTATGCATCGCGTGATCTGCTTGGGCGAACGCCCAGGGGCCAAGGTGTAGTTGCCATGGTGCAGGCGCAGCAGCTTGTGCATGCGCGACTCGCAATCCCCGAAGTCCAGCGCATGCAGCACTTCGCCGTCGGTGACCAGCAGCACGGTGCCAAGCGGCGAGTCGAAGCGCTCTAGGACTCTAGGAGTCCATGCATTCGATCGTCTCCGAACTCTGCCTGGTGCGTGGCTCAGCGGAGTCGCTTGTCCAGAGGTGAAGCGCCGCATAGGCGCGCCAGGGACGCCATGCCTCGGCGCGAGCGAGCAGCTCCGGCGCAGTCGGTCGCATCCCCGCCGCTGCGCTGGCGCGCTGCAGGCCGACGTCACTCGCCGGGAAGGCGTCCGGCTCGTGCAGCGCGCGCATCGCGAAATACTGGGCTGTCCAGTCGCCGAAGCCTGGCAGCTCGCGCAGTCGATCGATGGGGCTGGCAGTTCCGCCTGTTCCGTCGAGCCACTGCGGGCCAGCTTGCGCTGTACAGGCGAGGCGGTGGAGCGAAAGCGCCCGCGCCCGCGGCATTCCGAGCGCGGAAGCCAGGTCCTGCACACTGGCCACTTGCTGCGGCGTAGGGAACACATGATCGAGCCCGGCAAGCACGGGCTCGCTGGACGCGGGGATGCTGGTGCCGCACGTCGTCGCGAGGCGCCCGGCAAGCGCGCGTGCGGCGGCGACGCTGACTTGCTGGCCCAGGATGGCGCGGGTCGCCAGTTCGAACGGGTCCCAAGCGCCCGGCACGCGCAGGCCCGGACGCTGCGCGACCCATCTCGCCAGATTTCCAGCCGCACCCAGATGCCGATCGATAGGCACGGGGTCAGCGCCCAGATCAAACAGCTGTCTCAGGCGCTGGACGATAGCCGGCCACGCCGTGACCGGCGTAAAGTGCAGCGTCGCACGGAGTGCGTCCGCGCCTGGCGCGCGACGCACCACGACCCACCCGTGGGCGCCTTGCAACGCGATGCTGCGCATGTAGCAGTCATCACGAACCGCTTCGATGCGCGGGATGGCTCGCATCGCCAGGAACCGGAGCATCGAATCCCAGTCATAGGGGGGCTTGAATGGGAGTTCCAGCGTGACTTCCGAGTCCGGAGCCGATCCGGGCGCGCGACGCAAGCGGCTCGGCGGTGTGCCGTACATCGCGCGGAAGGTGTCGTTGAAGCGTCTCACGCTTGCGAAGCCCGCGGCGAGCGCGACCTCGATCATCGGCATCGCGGTATCGGTGAGGAGCTGCTTGGCGAAATGCACACGGCGCGCTTGCGCCACGGTCCTTGGCGGAGCGCCCAAGTGCTGCCGGAAGAGACCACGCAACTGCCGTTCGCTGACACCGACGCGTCGGGCAAGGTGCTCCACCGTGTGCGCATCGAGCACGCCTTCGGACAGAAGGGTCATTGCGCGCGACAGGCTGTGCGCGCTGCCGCCCCAAGTGCCCAGTTCGGGTGCAAGTTCCGGGCGGCAGCGCAGGCATGGCCTGAACCCGCAGGCCTGAGCCGCCGCGGCACTTGGGAAGAACAGGATGTTTTCCAGCTTCGGGGGGCGCACGGGGCAGATCGGGCGGCAATAGATCCCCGTCGACTTCACGGCCGTGAAGAAGTGTCCGTCGAATCGCCGGTCGCGGGAGAGCACCGCGCGATAGCAGCTTTGCCGATCCAGATCCATGGGGCGAGCATATGGAAACTCCCGAAGGTCGGCTCGCCGTTTTCGGACATCATCAACGGAGTTCGCAGGAGCCCACGCATCGGGTGCGGGGCGCTTGCGCTGCCTCGATTTTCGGTCGGCGCCGACAGTACTCAGCCGGCCGGCCAGGAGCCAAAGCGGCCCCGCAGTCCGCGTAGCCCGGGCATGGTCAAGGTGACCGCGCGGCTGTCCAGGTCCTGCTGTACCCAGCCCAACTCCGTCAAACGTCGCAGCAGCGCTACGCCGAGTGGTCCAGACAGGTGGTGGCGGCGCTCGCTCCAGTCAATACAGGTCTTCGACTCCGGTCGCCGCTCCCACGCACGGACGTCAATTCCGAAATCCCGCAGGAAGCTCAAGCCATGCGGCGTCAGCCGCGCAATGTCCTCATGGATATCCAGACATTGCCTGCGAATCAGCGCATCGCACAAACCGACCCCCAAGCGCCCCGCGAGATGGCTGTAGCACGTACGTCCTGCCTGCAACCGGGACGCAACTCGCGACACGGGTTTGTCGCCGGGACGTTGCGTGGCAACGAGCATGAGCGACTCCAGCATTGCGGCGACCTCCGACGAAGCCAGACGGTGGTAGTGATGCCGGCCTTGCCTGACCCTCTGCAGCAGTCCACCTTCACGCAGGAGACGTAGATGCTCACTCGCGGTAGCTGCCGCGATTCCTGCGCAGGCAGCCAGCTCGCCAGCCGGTAACGCCCTGCCGTCGCCGAGTGCAAGAAGGATCGCCGCACGTGCCGGCTCACCGACCAGCGCCGCGACGTGCGCGATATCCAGATCCGGCGTCACGTTCAAAAGGCCAACAGTTGCCATGGAGCGCATTGTCCTGGAATTGTGAAGCGTTGCTTCGTCCGGGGCCGAAGCATGCAAGAACCACCGGCGGCACCATGGAAAGCACTCGCCAGACACGGTGTACTCCATGCTCGACGCCCATCCTTCCTCGCCGCGCAACGGCCCGGCCCTGCTCATCCTTTGCCTCGCGGTGCTCGTGGCTCAGGTCGATACCTCAGTTGTCAACCTCGCCGTGCATGCCATCGGAATCGGCCTGCACGCGTCGATCGATTCGCTGCAGTGGGTGGTCGACGGCTACAACCTGAGCTATGCGGCGCTGTTGATGACCGGGGGCACATGGGCCGACATCTTCGGCCGCCGGCGCGTGCTCCGCCTGGGCGCGTCGCTCTTTGTCGCCGGCTCATTGCTTGCAGGTTTTGCGCCGGATATCTCGATTCTGGTCGCTGGCCGGGTACTTTCCGGCGTAGGCGCCGCATTGCTGCTGCCGGCCAGTCTCGCGTTGATCCGCGTCATCTGGACGGAGCCCGCGCAGCGGGCCCACGCGATTGGCGTATGGGCCGGAACCAACGGCGCGGCCTTGGCCATCGGCCCGACCGTGGGTGGCTGGCTGATCCAGGTAGCCGGGTGGCGCAGCGTCTTCCTGCTGATTGTTCCTCTCGGCCTTAGCGTCGTGATTTGGTCACGTCAGGTCATTCCGGAATCTCGGGATGAACAGGGGCGTCGCGTCGATGTCGCTGGTCAGTCCTTCGGAGCGATCGCGCTCGCCGGCGTCACCCTCGCAGCCATTGCACACGCCGATGCTCTGCCCGCCTTGGGCGTGGCCGCAGTCTGCACCCTGTTGTTCGTGCGTACGCAATCAAGGGCCGGGCCGTCGGCGATGCTTCCCCTGGCACTCCTGCGCAACAGGCGTCTTGCCGTGGCCAATGGGGTCGCGGCGGCGATGACTTTCGGCATGTACGGCGTCCTGTTCCTGTTGCCGCTGGTTTGGCAGCGGAAGTCTGGCATGAGTCCGCTGCAGGCTGGACTCGCGCTGCTTCCCATGTCCCTCTCCTTCGTGGCCCTCTCGCACCGCTCGGGTCATTGGGCCGCGCGATTCGGCACGCGACGGATGATGGCGGCCGGCATGCTGGGTATCGGGTCCGGCATCGCGGTGCTGGCCTGCACGCACGCTGGGCGTCCCCTCGGTCTTGCAGAAGTGGGCGTATTCCTCACGGGTATCGGCATGGCTCTCAACACCGGTCCCGTACTCGCACTGGCTGTATCCGCAGTCGACTCGGCGCGCGCCGGCACGGCCTCCGCAATGGTCAACACCGCACGCATGATCGGTGCCACGCTGGGAGTGGCCTTGCTTGGCAGCGTGTTCGCGAGCACCAGTGGCGCAGGCGGCTTCGGCAAGGCGATGGTCGCGGGCGCCACAGTCGTCTGTGCCGGCGCGGCGCTGGCAATGCCTGGATCGTGACGGCGGACAATCCAGGAGAGGCTTCATGGGCCGAAGCTGTCACCCATTCGCACGTCATTGAGCGACCCGTCGCGGCCGCTCGGCCAGGCGGGCGCTCGATGACTGCGGTGCCACCCGCAGCGGAAGGCAGGGGCTGGCCGGACCCACAAAGGCTAGACTGCCCGGCCCTCACGAAATTCGCGGTGGTTCAAATGAAGCCCACTGATCTGCTTCTGTACGTCGATGGTCAATTCGCGAGTCCATACGCAATGTCGGCATTCGTGGCGCTCCAGGAGAAGGGACTTCGGTTCGAGGTCACGACTATTGATCTCGCTGCCAACGCAAACCATGATCCCCGCTACGCGGCTATGTCGCTGACTCGACGCGTTCCGACCTTGGTGCACGATGGGTTCGCCCTCTCGGAGTCCTCGGCAATCACCGAGTACGTCCATGAGATCTTCGCCGGGGCCCCGCTGTACCCGGCCGAGCCACACGCTCGAGCGAGAGCACGTCAAGTTCAGGCGTGGCTTCGCAGTGATCTCTTACCCATCAGGCAGGAGCGATCCACCGAAGTGGTGTTCCATGGTGCGGCAAAGCCGCCCCTCTCCCCCGAGGCGCTGGTCGCAGCTGAAAAGCTCTACGCTGCGGCAGAGGCGCTGCTGCCTGTCAACGCAGAGAATCTGTTTGGGCAATGGTGCATTGCCGACGTCGACCTTGCGCTAATGCTCAATCGTTTGGTGATCAATGGCGATGTCGTTCCCGAGAGGCTGGCCGCCTACGCGCGGCGGCAATGGCAGCGAGCTTCTGTGCAGTCGTGGGTCACCCAAGCGCGCCCGCCAATCTGAAGGTTGAAGCGATGACCAGCAGGGCTGAGTTCATTGTCAGGGAGTTCACCACGAGGCCCGCTCCTACTGTTCCCGGCCGGAACAGCGCCGGCGAGGTATTGGTGTTGTCGACCACGAACAGCAGGCCACGACTGCGACACAGGGCGCCGATTCCCTCCAGGTCGGGGATCTGCGTACCCGGGTTGGCAATGGTCTCGACGAAGACCAACCGCGTGTTCGGGCGCAGGGCGCCCGCCACGGTTTCGGCCGTGCCACAGTCGACCTTGTCGATCACCACGCCCAAGCCTTCGAGGGTGCCCAGCAGGCTGTTCGTATTGCCGAACAAATGCCGGGTGGCCACCATGTGGTCGCCGGCGCGCAGCAGGGACAGGAACACTGCGGACAAGGCCGCCATGCCTGTGGCAAAGCACACCGTGCCCACGCCGTTCTCGAGCCGGGTCAGCTTGGCCTCCAGAGCAGCCGTCGTCGGCGCCCCCTGTCGGGCGTAGCTGCAGGAGTTCTTTGCCCGCCCCTGGAACACCGCGACCAGGTCCTCGACTCGCTCGTATCCGTATTGGACGGACGGGTGGATGGGTGCGTGCACTCCGCCATGCGCTGCCCCGGCCCCGAACAGGTGATCGGCATGGACATTGAGCGTGGAGAGGATTTCCCAGCCCTGCTGTGCCTTGAATTCTTCCGACATCGATAGGCCCCCGCGAAACGCGCTTTACAACACCAGAATGCGGACTGTAGTGGCCGAATCGCTGCAGCACGGGGATCCACGGCATGTTCAAGCCGGTCGGGCGGCGGTCCCGTGCCTCACGGCAGCAGGCGGCCCGGATGCGTCTCCTGCGCGCGCAGCAGCACCCACAGGCCGGAGGCCAGCAGCCACGCCGCGCTGACCCAGAAGGCCGGCTCGATGGCGCCGCGCGCCTGCGCGACCAGCCCGAGCACCAGCGCGCCGATGGCGTAGCCGGTGTCGCGCCAGTAGCGGTAGGTGCCCAGCGCCGAGCTGCGCCAGCTCGGGTGGGCGATGTCGGCCACCGCGGCGATCAGGTTCGGGTACAGCAGCGCCATGCCCACGCCCATGACCACGGCGCTGCCCAGCCACGCCGCGAAGCCGCGCACCAGCACCGCGCCGGCCACGCCGGCGCCGAGCAGCCACAGTCCGGCCACCACCGGGCGCTTGCGCCCGATGCGGTCCGACAGCGGGCCGGTCCACAGCTGCGACGCACCCCAGCTCAGCCCGTACACCCCGGTGACCCAGCCGACCTGCACCAGGCCCAGCCCATGGCCGTGCAGGTACAGCGGGAACAGCACCCACAGCAGGGTGTCGGCGACCTTGTTCGCGACGCCGGCCTGGCACAGCGCCGAGAAGGTGGGGTGGCCGAAGGACACGTAGGCAAAGACCTGGCGCGACGTGGGGTGCTCCGCCAGGCCGTCGGCGAAGCGCGGTCGCGGGCCCGTGTGGGTGCCGCTGGCGTGGCGATGGCGCTCGGCGCGCGCCCATGGCAGGGTCTCGCGCACGAACACCAGCGCGGTCAGCAGCGCGATGGCGATCACCGCACTGGCGAAGCCCAGCAAGGCCTCGCGCGGCCCGTACAGCTGGGCAAGCCACGCGGTGGCCAGCCCCGCCAGGCCCACCGCGGCGTAGCCGGCGAACTCGTTGATGCCGGTGGCCAGCCCCCGCTGCTCGGCGCGCGTGATGTCCACCTTGCTGGTGACGGTCATGCTCCACGCGAATCCCTGGTTGATTCCCAGGAAGACGTTGGCGGCGACGATCCACCACCACGACTGCGCGAAGTAGATCAGCAGCGGGATGGGAATCGCGGCCAGCCACCCCAGCACCAGCACGCTCTTGCGCCCGATGCGCTCGGACAGCCGCCCGGCGACGAAGTTCAGCGCGCCCTTGACCAGGCCGAAGGAGATGACGAAGCTCAGCAGGTACAGGAACGAGGTCTTCGGCACGCCGAAGTCGCGCACCGCGACCACCGGCAGCACCGTGCGCTCCATGCCGATGACCAGTCCGACGAAGAACACCTGTACCGCCTGCCACACGAACTGCTGCAGGTTGGCGCGAATGCCCTGCGGATGCGCGTCGTGCGGCGGCCCGGCCGCAGGGGTCGCGGAGTTCATGCCGAGACGTTCGCGGCGACGATGCGCTCCATGTCCGCCGGGCGCGCCGGGATCTCGGCGCACAGCTGATCGACGAAGGCCTCGCGCGACAGCCCGAGCATCGGGTTGAAGCGCTTCTCGAAGGCCAGGGTCGACGCCGGCTTGCCCGACAGCCCGGCACCGCAGGCGCTGCCCGCCTGGTGCCCGGGGTAGATCTCCACCTCGGCGGGAAGGCTCAGCAGCCGGTCGTGCAGCGAGGCGTGCAGGGTGCCCGCCATCTCGCGCTCGCGCCCGGCCAGGTCCGGGCGACCGACGGCGCCGACGAACAGCGTGTCGCCGGTGAGCACGAACCACGGCGCGTCGCCGCGCCGCTTGTCGGTGACCAGCAGGCACATGCTGTCGGGGGTGTGCCCGGGAGTGTGCAGCACGCGTACGGTGACGTTGCCGACGCCGATGATCTGCTCGTCGCGCAGCGCCTCGAAGTCGAAGTGCACGAACTCGCGAGCCGCCTCGTGCAGGCAGTAGGGCGCATCCACCCTGCGTGCCAGGCTGCGGCCACCGCTGAGGTGGTCGGCGTGCACGTGGGTGTCGATCACGTGGGTGATCCGCGCACCCGCCTGGCGCGCCTGTTCGACGAACCAGTCCTCGTCGCCTGCGACCACGTCGACCGCGACGGCCTTGCCGTGGCCGGCGCAGCCGAACAGGTACGACAGGCTGGCATCGCGCGTGGGGAGTTGCCTGAAGAACATGGCGTGGCCTCGATCAGGTGGTCTCGTGTTCCAGCGGCAGCCCGGCGGCACGCCATTCGGGCACGCCGTCGGCGCACTTGCGCGCCCGCAGTCCATGGCGCGCGAGCAGTGCGACGGCGGAGTCGGACATCACGCAAAACGGTCCGCGGCAGTACGCGACGATGTCCCTGTCGCTCGGCAGCTCGCGAATCCGGGCTTCCAGTTCGTCCAGCGGGACCGAGCGCGCGCCGGGGATGTGCGCCGTGCGGAACTCCGATTCGGGGCGAACGTCGAGCAACACCACGTCCCCGGCGCGCACCTTGTCGAGCAGCGAGCGTGCGCTCTCGGGGGTCAGGCTCCAGGGCTCGGCGGCCATGCCGGCCATGGCGAGTTGCAGTTCGGCCAGATGGGCTTGCGCCAGTTCGCGCAGGCTCACCCACAGGTCCGACACGTCGGAGCCGCTGAGTCGGTGGATGCGGTTCTTGCCGTCGCGCCGCGCATCGACCAGCTGCGCCTCGCGCAGCACCCGCAGGTGGGCGCTGGCCAGCTTGACGTCGATGTCGGCTGCCTGCGCCAGCGTCTCGACCGACTTCTCTCCCTGAGCCAGCAGTTCCAGCAGCTCCAGGCGCTTGGGGCTGGACAGGGCGGCGCCGACGCGCGCGACCTGGGAGTAGAGGAGATTCTTGAGAGTTCGGGATTTCATGCCAACAATCTAACGGATATACGAATAAAGTTGAGGGGTATTTGCCCGGATATTCCCGTGGGTCGAGCGCTCCGGGCCGCGAGTGGGTGCCCATGGCGCGCACATCGCCTGCGCCGCCGCCCGAGGCGCGCCCCGTCGGTGCGGATGCGCCAGACGAGAAGTTCCGCGGCGTCCAACGCTTCCACAAGTTGAGGGTTGTGGAAGCGTTGGGCGCTGCCCTTTGAGCGTGCCTAGCCTGGGGCGCAGTTCACCGCGACCGAGCGCACGTTCAGGTAGCTGCTCAGCGCCTCCGGCCCGCCCTCGGAGCCGTAACCGGAGTCCTTCATGCCTCCGAAGGGAAGCTCTGGCCAGGGTGCGGCAGCCATGTTGACCCACAACATGCCGACGTCCACGCCGTGCGAGAGCTGCTCGGCAAGGCGCAGCGAACGTGTGAAGGCATAGCCTGCCAGTCCGTAGGGCAGGCGGTTGGCCTCGACGATGGCATCGTCGAGTGTGTTGAAGGCGCGGATCGCCGCAAGGGGGCCAAAAGGCTCCTCGTTGAACACGCGGGCGTCGCTCGAGACGTCGGTCAGTACCGTCGGCCCCCAGAAGTTGCCGCTATCGCCCAGGCGCTCTCCGCCCGCCAGAAGCGAGGCACCGCGTTCAAGTGCGTCATGGGTCAATTCCTGCATCGCCGTCAAGCGCCTCGAATTGGCCAGCGGTCCCATTTGAGTACCGTCCTCGAGGCCGTCGCCCACGCGCACATCGTGGGCGTGTCGTGCCAGCGCGTGTGCGAAGGTCTCGACCACGTCTCGATGCACGAGAAAGCGCGTCGGCGAGATGCATACCTGGCCCGCGTTGCGGAACTTTGCGCCGGCCATCACACGCGCAGCCAGATCGACGTCCGCGTCCTCGGCGACGATCACGGGTGCGTGACCGCCCAATTCCATGGTCACGCGTTTCATGTGCCGGCCCGCGAGTGCAGCCAGCTGTTTGCCGACTGCCGTCGAGCCTGTGAAGGTGATCTTGCGAATCACGGGGTGCGCGATCACATGTGCCGAGATTTGCGCCGGGTCGCCGTACACCAGGCCTAGGACTCCTGCCGGGAGTCCGGCATCGGCGAACGCCCGGACCAGTTCCGCCGGCGACGCTGGTGTCTCCTCGGCGGCCTTGACCAGGATCGAGCATCCTGTCGCCAATGCGGCGGCGAGCTTGCGCACGGCCTGGTTGATCGGAAAATTCCATGGCGTGAACGCGGCGACCGGACCTACGGGATCGTGCAGCACCATCTGGCGGATCTGCGGGTGCACGCGCGAGGGAACGATGCGCCCATACACGCGCAAGCCCTCATCGGCGAACCATTCGAGAATATCCGCGGCCCCCAGGACTTCGAGCCGTGCCTCTGCCAGCGGCTTGCCCTGTTCCAGGGTCATCAGACGTGCGATGCCGTCGAGGCGCTCGCGGAGCAGGGCAGCCGCTCGTCGCATCACGCGGCCGCGCTCGATGGGTGGCGTGTGGCGCCAGATCTGGAATCCCGCGTGGGCGGCATCCAGTGCGGCATCGAGATCTGCGGGGCCGGCATGCGCGACGCGCCCGATCTCGCGGCCGGTCGTCGGATTCAGTACGGCCAGGCTGCGACCGTCTTCAGCGTCGCGCCACGTGCCCATGATGAATAGTCGTGTGTCGGGATAGTCCATGATCCGGAGGGTGGCGATGGGGGCGATGTTGCGAACGCTGTGGTCTAGGCTGTTGAAATACCGGAGGGGGTCGCCCGGCGCAGCACCTCGATGGTCTTGCGCTGCGGGTCGACGCGCACCCAGTCACCGGTGCGCACGATTTCGGACGGTTCGGCCGACCAGCCTTCCGTGATAGTGATGCCCGCGAACACCGCGCCTTGCACCATGACGGGGTTGGTCACACCGAATATGAAGGCCTTCGGGGCGATGCCCTTGTGCTGGATGTCATAAAAGGCCCAACCGGCGGCGATGCCTCCCTTGGCAGTAGGAAAGAAGCAGATCTTGTTACCGATGTTGGTGCCCTCGAGCTTGTGGCCGGGCTTGGTGATGTCGCCGCTCCAGCGGTCGAGGTCGTAGCGCGGCGAGAAGCCCTCCTCGGAGACGACTGCCTCTCCTTCGACGATCGCGCCGAAGGCGCGCTGCACGTGGATGGTTGCAATGGGTTGGGTCATGGTCATGGACGCCTGGCTGTCGGGAAGATCTTGCGCGAGCCGGCCTCTCACGCCAACCTGCCGGTGCATGCGATGTCGACGCAATCCTGGGTGCGGCGCAGGATCGTGTTGAAGCGGTGTGCTCCGATGATGTTCACGATCTTCGCCGAGTTCGAGATCATGTTGGTCCAGCCGTTGCGCCGACGCATCTCCGACAGGTTTTCGAGGATGTAGAAACACACCCCTTCGAGCACGGTAACACCAGCCTGTTCAAGCTTGCTCAGGTAGCCCAGTTGCGCCGCACTGGCCTTCACCGACGCGGGAATCGTCACGAACACCTGGGTGCCCGGGTGCAGGCGGCGCCCGTCGAATCGATCAGACAGGTCCTTCATCTCGAACAATGACAACTGCGGTCCCGAGAACACGACCAGCGTGGCGCTGCCATCGCCCAGACCATAGCCTTCGTAAACGCGGGCAAGGTCATCGTCGCCGATGACCCATTCCGTAGCCACGGGTCGATCACCGAAAGCCGCCTGCAGACTCGGCGCTTCGGGAGTAACGCCCACCATGTGAAACATGGCCATCGATCCATAGCTGGCCAGCGCGCAGCCGAGGTGCTTGAGCTGGTCGGACGTCGGCGTGTTGCGCATGCCGTGAAAGACCGGCACCGCGTAGTAGTTTTGATAGCGCTCGCCGACGATCTTGCCGATCGCGCCCCAGTCGGCGAGGTCCTCCAGCGCGCAATTCAAGCGCACGTTGATGGTCGCGCGTCGATGTTCGTCGAGATGGAAGCCGTACTCCGGCGTGCGGCCGGTCACGGCGGCGGCCAGCGCGGACGGCCCCCCCTCGAAGTTGCTGCGTGCGCCAAACACGGAGTTGGCGTAGATCACCGTGCCTGTATCGCCCCAGGCGACATGCTCTCCGAGGTGTGGCTGATAGATGGTCTGGTAGTTGATGCAGGTATCGGCCGTGCACACATTCATCTGACGCAGCGATGCGATGATCTTGCGCTCCTTGGTCGCCTCGCCGGCATGCTGGCCCAGGCGCTCCACATGCGCGAAGTCCATGCATCGTGCATTTGTCGTGATGGGTACGGTGCAGCGCGTCCTCTTGGCGCAGGCCTGCTCCATGTACCGCAGGCCAGCGTCGCCCATGACTTCGATATCCCCCATCATGTGTGCATTGGTGATGGGCACGAGGCGTTCTGCTCCCCAGAACCGTCCGACTTCAATCTGGTAGGCCATGGCCTCGCGTACGGCCTCGCCATGGTCACCGGCGAGCATGCGTTGTTCTTCAGGCGTGAGTTTCAATTGGAGGCTTCCTTCAGAAAGGTTGGAATAGGGGCGATCAGCGTGCAGGCACGGGAAGAGCTCTCCCGGCGCGCGTGCGACCGATCAGGCGAGCGCAGCCGTAGGACAGCAATCCGGACAGAAGGACATACCAGCACACCAGCCAAGGCTCGCCGTGGTCGAGCTTGACCAGCACGGTGCAGATCAGCGCGGTCAGTCCGGCGATCACGCTTGTCGTCTGATAGACGAAGGAGATTCCCGTGTAGCGTACGTTGGGCTCGAACAGATCGCATTGCAGCGCAGCCACGTTTCCGTAGACGGCCGAATACAGGAAGCCATAGGGAATGATGATGGCCAACCAGATGATGGCCATGCTTCCACCCGAGTTGCGCATCAGGTAGAAGGCGGGGAACACGCTGAGCGCGCTGATCAACGCAGCAGTCGCAAACAGGCGCGACCGCACGACGCGGTCGGAAAGCCAACCGGCGAGCGGAATGAACACGGTCAGCGCCGCGGCACCGACCATCAAAGCCACCAGCACGGAGTTGCGCGGCACGTTCACGGTACCGATCAAATAGCTGACGGCGAATACCGCGAAGATGTTGAAGAACACGCCGTCGATATGGCGCGCGCCCAGTCCCAGCAGGACATTGCGCGTGTCGTTCTTCAGCACGCTGGCAATCGGCAGCTTCACCTCCTGATGGTGTGCCTTGACCCCCGCGAAGTCTGGTGTCTCGACCAGGCGCAACCGGATCCACAGCCCGACCAGGACGAGCACGAACGAGGCGAGAAAGCAGATGCGCCAGCCCCAGGCCATGAAATCGGCGTTGGACAGCGTTGACGACAGCAGCGCGAGCGAGCCCGATGCCAGGAGGATGCCGATGGACAGCCCCATCTGCGGAATGCTCGTGTAGAAGCCGCGCTTGTGCTCCGGTGCGAATTCATACGCCATGAGCACCGAGCCACCCCACTCGCCACCCAGGCCGATTCCCTGGAACACGCGAATGGTGAGCAGCAGCGCTGGCGCCCACAGACCAATCTGCGCGTAGGTTGGCACCAGCCCGACGAGAAAGGTCGCGACGCCCATGATGATCAGGGTCGCAACCAGCACGCTCTTGCGCCCGATGCGATCGCCGAAGTGTCCGAATACGATGCCACCCAGGGGGCGCGTGACGAAGCCGACGGCGAAGGTTGCATAAGCCAGCATCAGCGAAACGGCGGGATCGTGCGACGGAAAGTACAACTTGTTCAGCACGACGCCGGCGACGACGCCGAACAGGAAAAAGTCATACCACTCGATGGTCGCGCCGATCAGGCTGGAAAGCACGGCGCGGTTCAATGTTTTCTGTTCGACCTGCATGATGTCTCCTCTCCCATGGTTTTCTGGACGCGTCCGGGGGACGCGGGGTTCCCGTCCGGGGCGATCGACGGGTCTGCTGGGTCGGTTGTGTGCCGGCTAGGCGGCCAGTATTCGGGCTGCGATCTTCTCGGCAATCATGGTCGAGGGAGCGCTGGTGTTTCCGGACACAAGCACCGGCATGACGGACGCGTCGACCACGCGTAGCCCGCGGACTCCTCGCACACGCAGATCGGGATCGACAACGGCGTCGTCGTCGCTGCCCATGCGACAGGTGCCCACAGGGTGGAATATCGTGGTCGCGTGTTCCCGACAGAAGGCGACGATTTCGTCATCGTCGCGCATGGCTCGCGCCGGTTGGTATGGCATGTCCGTGTAGTCGGCCAGCGCCTTCGCGTTGGCCAGCTCCTGCGCGAAGCGCACGGCGGCGACGGTGCAGCGCCAGTCGTCGGGGTGAGACAGGTAGTTCGCACGGATCGCTGGCGCCTGACGGACATCGTTCGATCGGATGTGGATCGATCCGCGCGAGGACGGGCGCAGTTGGCACACGCTGAGCGTGAAGCCAGGCCAGGGATGCGGCTTGTCGGCGACCTTGTCGGCCGTCAGCGCCGCGATGTGGAACTGCACGTCGGGTGTGCTCGATTCGGGCAGGACACGAGTGAACAGTCCAAGGTGGTTAATGCCCACGGCCATCGGCCCCGATCTGTGCAGCAGATACTGCAGGCCGATGCGCAGGCGCCCCGCCATGGAGTTCAGCGCATCGTTGGTCGTCACGGGCTTCCTGCAGCGGTACAGCAGGCGCACCTGCAGGTGATCCTGCAGGTTCTCGCCGACGCCTGGGGCGGCATGCACGACGTCGATGCCCAGGCCGCGCAGCAGGCCAGGCTCGCCGATGCCCGACAACTCCAGCAGTTGCGGGCTCTGCACCGAACCCGCGCACAGGAGGATTTCGCGCCCGGCCCGCAGCACGAAGGGTCCCTGGGGGCCTTGGCATTCCACGGCGACCGCGGTATCTCCGGCAAAGGCGATGCGTGCGGCGCGAGTGTCGGTCAGGATGTCGAGATTGGCGCGTGAACGAGCGGGGCGCAGATAGCTGACGGCCGTTGAGCTGCGACGTCCGCGGCGGGTCAGCAACTGGTAGTACCCGACGCCCTCCTGCGCGGCGCCGTTGAAATCGTCGGAGCTGGGCACGCCGAGTTCGTTGCCGGCGCGGATGATGGCTTCCATCAGCTCGGGGCGTTCGTGAATGTCCGAACAACCCAGCGGCCCATGAGCGCCGTGGAACTCGGAGGCTCCACGTTCATTGGCCTCCAGTTCCCGGAAGCGCGGCAGCACGTCGCGCCAGCCCCAGCCAGGGTTGCCCAGAGCTTCCCATTGGTCGTAATCGGCGGCCTGGCCGCGGATATAGATCAGACCGTTGATCGAGCTCGATCCACCCAGCACGCGTCCGCGCGGCCAGTGGATGCGCCGGTCGTTCAACTCGGGTTCCGGTTCCGTGTTGAAGCCCCAGTTGTACCGGGGGTTGAACATGGTCTTGGCATAGCCAATCGGGATGTGGATCCACGGATTGCGGTCGCGTGGGCCAGCCTCGATCAGTGCGACCTGGAAGCGCCCGTCGGCGCTCAGGCGGTTGGCGAGTACGCAGCCGGCCGTGCCGCCGCCCACGATCACGTAGTCGTAATGCGTACGCTTCATGCCGACTTGAAGCTCTGCGTGGGCAGAAGGAGTGCACGCGCTCCCGGAGGAATGAAGATTTCCTGGAAGAACAGGGCCTCGTCGCCGTGGGTCCAGGCCCGGACCTCCAGGCGCAAGCCGACGGCCTTCGCCCGCTGCAGGCGCAGCAGGTCGGTGGTTCGCGGTGAGAACCCGCCGCAGGAGACTTGCTGCTCCACGCGCAGGGTCGGGGTGTTGAACTCCTTCGCGATGAACTTGCGGATGATCGTGCGGTGCAGGTCGGCGAATGGCAGCGAGAGGATCGCGGCGAACCGGTCCGCATCAACAAAGAAGTCGCTGATGCAGTCGAATTGATTGGCAACGTTGATCCGTCGAGTGATACGGATCGCGGAGCGGCAGCCCGGCAGGAAATCACGCCACGGACCATTCCCGGACACCACCTCGCGATCAATGGCCTCGGCATACACAGGTGCGATGCTCCGACCATCGTCTCCGACGAAGCGGAAGTGCAGGATGCCGGAGTCCTGCGCCGTCGTCCCGGCTACGAAGGTGCCGTGGCCGTGGCGTCGTACCAGCACACCGTCGAGCGCCAGCGCCGAGAGGGCCTTTTGAATCGTGCCGAGACTGATGCCGAGCTGTTCGGCCAGATCGCGCTCGGCCGGCAACTTGTCACCCGCCGACCATTTCTCGGCGGCGATCAAAGTCACGATCGCGTGGCGTAGCTTGACGTGTAGCGGCTCGCGCCCTCCGGCGGCGGCTTTCAGTGCTTCGCGAAGCGCATGAGCCGCACCCGAAGACTGCTCCGGCTGCGCGGCAAGGGACTCGGGCGAGGAAAAAGGAAGGTCAGCGGGTGACATGAGGCCTCTCGAAAGCAAGAGCTCTATAGCAATCGGTAGACCAATGCTATAGAGCTCTATGCTTCATGTGCATCCGGGTTTGTGCTGACGGTTGGCGCCGCTCGTTCGATGACGCGACGTGTGACGGTATGCGATCGCCGGACGCCGCATGCGGGCGCATCGCTGTTCGCCCACGTCAGGTCTGGGCTGGTTCGCAACGACTGATCCGACGAGCCGTGGCAGGTCACCAGCACCCGCCCGGGAACGCGCTGGCGAAACAGGCCTCGATCGGGCTCGCTACCTGTTCATGGCACGCGGCGACCTCGGGGGCGTGGGCCGCGTAGCAGGCGAGGGTGGAAGCGTCCCATCAGGCCTCTCCGAGGCGGCGGCGCAAATACTGCCGGGTCTGCGCATCGGTGCAGTAGACGTAGCAGCCCTTCATGCCTCGGGTCATCAGGGTCCGGTAGGTGTTCTTGATGATCAGGTCGGCCTCGGCACGCGCGGCGAGCGGGTTGACCTTCGCTCGCGCCTTCCAGCCCTTGAGGGTCTTGTCGTGGCGGTCGCGCGCCGCCGGCGAGGTGACGACTTCTCCGGCACGGGAGATCAGGTCCGGGCCGACGATCACGCCTACGTAGTCGAGCTCGAGGCCCTGGCAGGTGTGGATGCAACCGACCTGGTCGATCGACCCGGGAGTGACAATCCACAGGCTGCCGTCCCGATCCAGGTTCCAGCGCCTGCGATAGGTGTCGCCGATCACGATGTCCCACGCTGAAGGGTCTTTCTTGCTGGCCCAGGGCCAGCAGTAGCCGGCGACCACACGGGCCTTGTTGCCGCCGTTGCGCGCCTCGATCGCGGCGTGGAGTTCTTCAGGTGTGTCGAACACGCGGAAGTCGAACTCGGCCGGGTCCAGCGTGACGTTGGCGGTCTCACGGATTCCCAGCACATGGTCGAGCCAGGCGATGTAGCCGCCCGACCCGCTGCAGCGGAACTGCGAGGCGAGTTCGTGCTCGGTGACGGTCGCGCCGTGTTTGTGACTCGCGAAATGGCGGATCACGTCCTTGCTGCCGACGTCCTGCAGGGTGACGCGCTGGTCTTCGTCGATGAAGAAGATGGTGCACCGGGCGGCGCGGATCAACTCCTGCACCTGATGCTCGCCGAGATTGCCGTACAAGCCGCTTTTTTCGTTGAGGCGGTGAGCCTCGTCGACGACGAGCACGTCGATCGAATTTTCCTGGGCATCGATGAAGCCCCATGGCCCCTTGAACAGTTCGGAGAAGCGCGACTTCGTCATCGATCCGACCAACCTGGACTCATACACCTTGCGAGGCGCGGCGTTCTTGGACACGTAGCGCACGTTGAGGCGATCGCTGGTGAGGGCGACGAGCAGGTTGATTGCGAGCACCGACTTTCCCGTGCCCGGGCCGCCCTCGACGATCAGCACCCGCGGATGCTTGTCCGTCGCTGCGCGGGCCGCGCTCAAGGCTGCCTCGTAGACCTCCTTCTGCTCGTCGACAAGCACGAACTCGGCGTTCCCGCGCAGCATCCCGGACAGACTGTCGGCCAGGGCCTTGGAGGGGCGGATGCGACCATTCACCAGCTCGTGCAGAACTCGGCCGCGATCGCCGCGCAGCACGTGCGCCTTGATGAAGCCGCGCAGCGCCGCGCGCTCGGTCTCGCCCCTGAGGAACAGGGGGGCCTTGTCCGTATAGGCGGCGTATTGGGCGGCATCGATGACCCCGTCGCGGCGGTAATTGTGCAGGTAGGCGCAGGGACGCAGCGCGATCCGGCCTTCGTACACGGCCTCATTGAAACTGTTCAGCAGAGAGGCGTAGGACCAGGCCTGATAGCTGGGGTGGACCACCTCGCGCAGCCCGCCGCCGATGTGGGTCAGGACGATGGCATCCTTTGCGGTCGCCTGCGCCGTCGCCCATTGCTTGAGCTCGACGATGACCGCGGTCCTGGCGCCTTCGGCGTCGAGCCCGGAAAGTGTCACGTCGATGCGCTTGGCGCTCTGCGGGATGTGCAACTCGACTGCCACGCCCATGTCATCGGGAATGCCGTCGTCCTGCAGGACCGTCGCGAAGCGCAGCAGCGAGTCCTTCCACGAAGCGATTTCGGCGCGCCCGACATGGTGGCCGGTCTTGCTCTTGAACTGCGTGAGGATGATGTCCTCGATGTCGCGGTCGAAGTTGTCGCTCAGGAACTGCTTCTTGTCTGCTTCGTAGACGATCACGGCCTCTCCCTGGAGCGCCTTCAGTCAGTGCTGCATTTTTCTGCTGCTGCGGCGGATTTTCTCCAAGGATATTGGATTGCGTCGGACATCACTCCGTCGGCTTCGGCAGCGCCGACCGGCACGGAACCACCAGGTTCCCCACGGAGGTCTGGACGATGTCTCCGTGCTGATTCAGGGTGTTCGTACGCACCTTGATCAGGCCTTGCTGCGGCCGGGATTTCGAGGGCCGTACTTCCAGAACCTCGCTTTCCACGCGCAACTCGTCGCCAGGCCGCACCGGCTGCGGCCAGCGCAGTTCGTCGAAGCCGGCACCGACGATGCCGCCCGCCGGGCGGAATTCGCTGTCCACAAGCAGCCGCATGGTGATCGCGGCGGTATGCCAGCCACTGGCGGCCAGGCCTCGAAAGATCGAGCAAGCCGCAACAGCTTCGTCCAGGTGAAAGGGCTGTGGGTCGAACTCGGACGCGAAGGCCTTGACGCTGTGCTCGTCCAGGCGGATGCGGCTGCGGCCGGCGAAGCGCTGGCCCGCCACGAAGTCTTCCAGAAACAATACGGTCATGATGGGTCTCCATCGATCAAGGCGCTTCGAGCGCGAGGGTGGCGTCTTGCCGGCCGCTGCTCTCGCATGCGCGATTCAAGTCGTGCGCAAGACGGCCGCCGCGGCGGCCCGCAGGAAGTCATCCGACAGTTCGGGGTCGATGACCACCCGCGACATCAGCAATGCGCCGACGACGGTCGACAGCGTCGCCAGCGCCCGGTCGCGGCTGCGGGCCCCGGGCTGGTCGTCGAGCATCGAGCCGAGCATGTCCAGATAGCCCCTTGCCTGCTCCTCGAAAACCTCGCGCAGCTGCGGGTCGCTGCGACGCGCGGCCTCCGCGGCGAGCGCGGCGAAGGCGCAGCCGTCGGCCGGGTTGTCGCGGTGCGCCGGCGACAGGTAGCCCTCGACAAAGGTGGGCAGCGCATCGCCCGCGCTGGCGGCGATGCGTTCCTTCCATTTGGCGCGGCCGCGCTCCAGCGCAGCGGCCATCGCTTCGCGAACCAGCCCCTCCTTGGAGTCGAACTGCTTGTAGAAGCCGCCATGGGTGAGACCGGCCGCGCGCATGACCTCGCCGAGGCCGATGCCGTCGAAGCCATGCTCGCGGAACAACCTGGCCGCCGAGGCGACGACCTCCCGGCGGTTGCGTTCGGCCTGTTCCCTGCTGACTTTCACGACGATCTCCCGGTTTGCGGCTTCGGCTCCGGCGAGGTCTCGGCCGCGCTGATCAGCAGCCAGCTCGCCAGCGCGGCGACCAGCGCGACCGCGGCCGCGCAGACCAGCACCATCGAGAAGCCCGAGGCGTAGCTCTGGCGTGCGATCTGCGTCAGCGCCTGCTGCGTCGGCGGAGGCAGCCCGGCCAGCATGCCGGACAGGTCGCCGGCGACCAGCCGGGACACCATCGCGTGCAGCGGCGGCAGCCTGATGTCGATGGCGGAGATCGAGGTGGCGAAGCGCTCGCGGGTCTGCCCGACCAGTACTGCGCCGAAGGCGGTGATTCCGGTCACCAGCCCGGTGAAGCGCAGGGTCGCGCCGATTCCCGAAGCCATGCCCCCGCGCTCCGGTGGAATCACGCTCATCGAGACCTTCGCGGTCTCGCCGTTGAGCAGTCCTGCTCCGCAGCCGGTGAGGGCCATGCCCAGCGCCACCGCGAGGTAGGTCGCGTGTTCGCGCACCAGCCAGGCCGTCAGGGCGTTGCCGCCCGCGGTGACCAGCAGGCCCAGGCTCAGCACGCCGCGCCCGGAGATCCGGGTGGCCAGCGCGGCAGCGATCCGCGGGAACAGGAACAGCGCCAGCGCGAAGGGCATCATGCGCAGACCGGCAGCCGCGGCGCCAAAGCCGTAGGCGTTCTGCAGGTACAGCGGAAGGTAGGTCAGCATGACCTGCGCGGAGGCGGCGAATCCGAGCATCGCGATGCTGCTGCCCAGAAAGGTCCGCCTGCGGAAGAGCCCGAAATCGACCATCGGACGCCGCTGCAGCGCTTCGGCGATGCCGAAGGCGCCGAACAGCAGCGCCGCGGTGGCGAAGCCGCGCAGCGTCGCGGGACTGCTCCAGCCCGCGCCGTTGGCGCCGATCATCGCCCGGATCAGCGTGTACAGCCCGGCGGCGAACAACAGCATTCCGGCGATGTCGGCTCGCTGCGCGTCGGGGTCCCGGGACTCCTCGACCGCCGAGTTGCCGAGCAGCAGCAGCGCGAGGCCGATCGGCACATTGACAAAGAACACCCAGCGCCAACCCACGCTCGACGTGATGGCCCCGCCGACCAGTGGGCCCAGCGCCACCGCGACCCCGATCACCGTTCCCCAGAAGCCGAAGGCCCGCGCGCGGTCGGCGCCGCGGAACTCGTGTCCCAGCACCGCCAGAGCCGCGCTGAGCTGCAGGGCCGCGCCGACTCCCTGCAGCGCTCGAGCCGCGTTCAGCGCGCCCGCACCGGGCGCCAGCCCGCACAGCAGGGACGCGAAGGTGAACAGCGCCAGGCCGAGCAGCAGCAACCGGCGCCTGCCGAAGCGGTCGGCCAGCGCGCCCATCGGCATCAGGCATGCGGCGAAGGCGAGGATGTAGGCGCTGACCACCCACTCGATATCGGCGAAGGAGCTTCCGAGGCTGCGGGCGATCGCCGGCAGCGACACCGCGACGACGTTGGCGTCGAGCATGATCATGAACGACACCCCGGATACGCACAGCAAGACCCGGGCCGCGCGACCGCTGACCCAGCGGGCCCGGCGGGCCGGGCCCGCGACGGGGATGGATGCAGCGGTGGTCCTGGTTTCGTTCACGATGCGCTCTCCGGTTGCGCCGGGCCTGGACGGTCTTCGCGATGGCCGCGAATTCACGGTCCGCGGCAACGATTCGCCAAGCCACCGGTCAGGAATCAAGGAATCATTTTTGGATGATGATTATCATATAACAAAAATGCGCAGGGTGCGCGCGCGGCGCGGTGCCCGCGTGCGATGATCGACGGCAGACCCGGGGAATCCGTCCGGCCCATTCCCGCTTTCCCCCTTCCCTCCGCGCGACCCTGATGAACGACGACAAGCCTGAATCCGCCCAGCGGCCCTGGATGATCTACGGCGCCAACGGCTACACCGGAGGGCTGATCGCCCGCGAAGCCGTCCGGCGCGGACTCAAGCCCCAGCTCGGCGGCCGCAACCGGCAGGCCCTGCAGGCGCTGGCCGGCGAGCTGGGGCTCGAGTCGCGGGTCTTCGCGCTGGAAGACTCCGCGCAGGTCGCCCGGGAGATCGACGGCCTCGCGCTGGTGCTGCATTGCGCAGGGCCGTTCTCCGCGACCGCCGAAGTCATGATGCGGGCATGCATCCAGGCGCGGGCGCACTATCTCGACATCACCGGCGAGATCGCGGTGTTCGAGCTGGCGCAGGCGCTGGGCGCGCAGGCCGCCGCCGCTGGAGTCGTGCTGTGTCCCGGGGTCGGCTTCGACGTCATTCCGACCGACTGCGTCGCCGCGGCGCTGAAGGCGGCGTTGCCCGACGCGACCCACCTGGCGCTGGGCTTCGACTCCCGCTCGGGCATGTCACCTGGCACTGCCAAGACCTCGGTGGAAGGGCTCGCGCAAGGCGGCAAGGTCCGTCGCGACGGCAGGATCGTCGACGTCGCGCTGGCCTACAAGGTGCGTCGAATCGACTTCGGGGATGGGGTCAAGGACTCGATGACCATCCCGTGGGGCGATGTGTCCACCGCCTTCCACACCACGGGCATCCCCAATATCGAGGTCTACCTGCCCGGATCCCCGGCGATGATCGCCAGGGTCCGCCGCGCCAACCTGATCCGCCCGCTGCTGCGACTGCCATGGGTCCAGCGCTGGATCAAGGCCCGGATCGAGCGCAGCGTCAGGGGTCCCAGCGCGCACAAGCGGGAGCAATGGCCTGCGTACGTCTGGGGCGAGGCGACCAATTCCCGCGGCGAGACCAGGGTGGCGCGAATTCGTACCGCCAACGGATACAGCCTGACGGTCAGCGGATCGCTGGCCGTCGTCGAGCACCTGCTCGGGACGACCCCCGCGGGCGGCGCCTGCACCCCGTCGCGCCTGATGGGCCAGGACCTGGTGACCCGACTGCCGGGGTCGGGGCCGCTGCAGATCGGTTGAGTCCGGGGTGGACAAGCAGCTCACGGAGTTGATCAAGATGGCCCAGCTGCGTCCGCATCTGGCTCATTCACCATCTGGAGTGCGATATCACCGAGGACCTGAGTCATGAAGGCGGGGTCGCCGCCGGCCTTGCCTTGTTGCGCAGCTTGCGTCAGGAATCGCGCGCTCGCACGACCAAGACGCAAGCACCGCGTTGGCGTGACGGTGCATGCAGCCTGATCCATCTTCGAGGGGAGCTCCATGACACGGACAACAGCGGTTGCGCCGCACGGCGGCGGCATCGAAGGCCCTATCGTGACCCGGCTGTGGGGACCCGTCGAGAGCCTGCTCGACTGGCTGCGCTCGCCGACGCTGCTCGCGGCCCGGTTGTACGTGTCGTATGTGTTCTTCAACTCCGGGCTGCAAAGCCTGCGCGACTGGGCGGGCACGGTCTGGCTGTACCAGAACGAGTTCCACATCGCCGTGCTGCCCCCGCACGTCGCCGCCGTGGTCGGCACGGCCGGAGAGCTTCTGCTGCCTCCGCTGGTGGCCTTCGGCCTGCTCGGGCGCTTCGGCGCGCTGGGCCTGTTCGTCGTGAACCTGGTGGCTTTGCTGTCCTACATGTATGCGCTGCAGGTGCCCGCGATCATGTTCCACTTCATCTGGGGCGGGCTGATCCTGATGATCGCGCTGTGGGGCCCCGGGGCGTGGTCGATCGACGCGTGGCGCCTGGCGCGTCGCGAGCGCTTCGGCGTGGTTGGGCGCATCTAGAGCGGCCCGCGCAGACGGTAGCTTCCTCCAGCGGCAAGGCCGGCAAAAGGCTACCCAGCGGCGCTTCGAGCAGCGCTTCGTCGCGGGGGGCACCCGTGCCGCCGGCACCAGGCCGCGGCCGAAGTCCAGGCGGTACAGGTCGCCACGAGGATTGCTGCGATGGTGCGTCGGCTCATGCGATGGGCTCCTCGGTCGTGACGGTATCCACGCCGTCGATCCAGCCGGCGCGGACCGCGTCCGCCAGCCATGCGCCAACGTCGAAATCGTCGTCGGCGCGCGTCAGCGCGGCGCCCAGCGTGGGGGCTTCGCGCAGCGCGCGAATCCAGCGCGCGGTGGCCCCGTCCAGCGCGATGCAGCAGTTGTCGAAGCCCTGGCGCCAGACCCACGCCGTCTGCGCGCCGCGGCGCAGCGCGCGGGCGACGGCGGCGACGTCGGGGTCCGCGGTTGCGTGCATCTCGCGCAGGGCCACCACCGCCCACTTCGACTCCAGCAGCTGCGTTGCCGGGGCCAGTCGAAGCAGCAGCCTGTCGGGATCGCCGTCGGCCAGGCGCCGCAGGTCGGTGTCGCACAAGCCGGTGGGAGGCGCGAAGCGCACTTGCCAAAGGGCACGGTCGAGACGCGCGCAATCGCCCAGCCAGGGCCAGCAGGCGAGATCGTGGCGTTGCCGCAGCCAATCCGGGAACTCGTCCCCGAAGCGCGCCAGGTCGCCGCGTGTCGGCGGGCAGGCATGCCAGTGCGCGAGACTCACGGAGTCGAAGGCTTCGCCGCCGAGCATCGCCAGCACCGTCGGGTAGCGGGCGCGCAGGGTTTCGGCGGCATGCGCGGCGGCGTTGGCACGGTAGGCGGCCACGCCGCGCGCCCAACCGGGCAACGCATCGTGTGGCAGCAGCAGGTCCTGGTCGAACAAGGCGTCGAGGAGTCGCTGCTGGCGCCGGGCCTCGCTCAGGCCGCGCATGCCAGGGCTCCCCCGATCGCGAGCCCGGTCGCGGCTTCGATCGCGGCATGCTCGTCGAGCAGGGTCTGTGCCTGGGCGGCTTCGCCCAGCAGCACGTCGAGCGCTGGCAGCCTGGTGTCCCACTCGATCAGCGTGGGCACGCTGCCGAAGCGACGCAGCGCGTGCGCATAGGCCATCCACACCGGCAGCGAGACCACGTCGGCGTGGTCATCGACGATCAGCTCGCCCTGCTCGCTGTGGCCGGCCAGGTGGATCTCGCCCACCATGCCGGGCGGTGCCAGCCCGGCCAGCTGGTCGATCCAGTCGCACACGCTGCGCAGCGGGTCGGTCACGCGCGCATTGCGGGCGTTGACCATCAGGTTGTTCAGGTCGAGCAGCAGCCCGCAGCCGCTGCGTCGCCCGAGTTCGGCGAAAAAACCCGCCTCGCTCCAGTCCGCCTCGCGCCAGACGATGTAGCTGCTCAGGTTCTCCACCAGCAGCGGCCTGCGCAGGCGCTCCTGCACCCGCTGCACGTTGTCGGCCAGGATGTCCAGCTGGGCGTCTGTGAAGGCCAGCGGCAACAGGTCGTTGGCATGTACGGTACGTCCGTCATGCAGGCTGCCGCGCGCGAAACTGGCGTGGTCGGATACACGGCAGGGCTCGATGCGATCGACCAGCGCGGCCAGCTGGTCGAGGTGGTCGTCGTCGACGCCACAGGCCGCGCCCAGTGACAAGCCCACGCCGTGCAGGCTGACCGCATAGGCCTTGCGCACCTGCTGCAGCACCGCGCTGGCGGGATCGAAGGGGTTGAAGAAATTCTCCGAATGCACTTCGACGAAGCCCAGGTCGGGGCGGCGCGTGTCGATGTCCACGTAATGCGGCTGGCGCAGGCCGATGCCGGCGCGCGTGGAGCTTCGTGGCATGTCAGGCTCCTCCTGTTGGGGTGCAGGACCGAGGCCTCGCGGCCCCGGTCCCGTGGATCACGACATGCGCTTGGCCATCGCGGCCTCGAAGGCCTTGGTCTTCGCCGGGTCGGCGAGCACGGCCTTGGCTTGCGCCATGTCGAGGCCGCCGAGCCTGGCGCAGGTGCCTTCGGGCTTGACCGCGAAATCGCCTGGGTTGTAGCTCATCGTGCTCTGGCCCTTGCATGAATGCAGCCCCGACAGCCCGGCGCAGTCATTGTGCCCGGCGGTGGCCACGCCGAAGCATTTGCCCAGGGTATCGGCGTGCGCCGGCAAGGCGGCGGACACGCCGCCGAGCGCCAGCAGCGAAGCGGCCGCGGTGTTCAGGAATTGACGCTTGTTCATCTCGATGCTCCTCGTGGTGGGTCGTGGGGTTACGGCGCGGTGCGCTCACCGGACCGGCGCGGCAGGGACTCGGGCCTCGATGCGAAGGCGTCATCCACGCCCCTTGGTCGGTGCGGCTGGAATTTCCTGACAGCTCGATCGGCAACTTCGCGCGGACTGTTCGGCGCGCGAAGGAGCAAGGCCTTGCGGGATGCCGTGCCGGGGTCCACGCAACGGCAGCGACAGCGACACTTCCGGTGCTACCTTGTTCCCGCGCTCATCCATCACGAATCGTCCGCGCTCGCGGTGGGTCGGTTTTGCCGCGGTGGCGACAAGAGTGCGGGGAGTCCCATGATGAAATGCAAACGCGCGTGGATCAGCGGCCGGGTGCAGGGCGTGGCGTTTCGCGCGTACACCCGCGCCCAGGCCGAGGCCCTCGGGCTGCGCGGCCACGCCCGCAATCTGCCCGACGGGCGAGTCGAGGTCCTGGCCTGCGGCGAGGAGCATGCGCTGGAGGCGCTGCTGCGTTGGCTGGAAGTCGGCCCGCCCGCCGCGCGGGTCGACTCCGTGCGCGTGGACGATGCATCGGCGGACGATTGCCCGCCGGGCTTTCGCGTGGGCTGAAGCCAGGGGCGGCAGCGGGCGGGCGCCGTCCCGGCGGCCGCTATGCTGCGGGAAGCGCTCGCCCATGGCCTGGCCTTTGCGGGAGCCGGCGCCGTGCGGCGGTGGGGAATCGATGGGGGACGCTCGCAATCATGGAATCCGACGACTCGCACCGCGGGACCCGCATGGCGACTTCAGGCCCGCAGTGGGCTTGCGAGGCGGATGACATCCGGCGGGGGATGCGCCTGGCGTCCGCGTTGAACAGGCTGGGCATCGACGACGCCGAGGAGATCCGGCGCATCTTCAGCGAGCTGACGGGTCGGGAGGTGGACGACACGTTCAGCCTGCTTCCGCCCTTCTACACCGCGGGCGGACGGCGCATACGCGTCGGGCACAAGGTGTTCATCAACCAGTGCTGCACCATCTACGACATGGGCGGGGTGGAGATCGGCGACCGGGTGATGATCGGGCCGAACGTCAGCATCATCACGGCCGGCCATGCGCTCGAGCCGGCACTTCGGCGCAAGTACATCGAAGCCAGGCCGATCGTGATCCGCAATGACGTGTGGATCGCCACCGGGGCGACGATCCTGGGCGGCGTCACCGTCGGCGAGCATTCCGTGGTGGGAGCCGGGGCCGTAGTCACGAAGGACGTTGCGCCCAACACCTTCGTGGCCGGCGTGCCCGCCCGGGTGATCCGCATGCTCGAGCCGGACGGCGGCCATGGCGAGCGCTGCGCAAGCCCCGACCCGTCCACGGATTGACCGGGCGACGGCCCCGGATTGCCGGGACATGGGCGACGGCGGACCGCTCGCCGCCGCCCATCATCGCCACGCGCCGAGGCCTCGCTCGACTTCGCGCGCAAGCGTTTGCTGCATGAGAAGGGCGTGTCAGACGCTGACTTCCTTCAGCCACCAGTCGTGCAGGTTGCAGGTGCTGGTGACGGTCACCATGCCGCGGTAGCCGTCGGGCAGCTTGTGCTCGGACACCGGCTGGTCTTTCCAGTTGAAGGTCTTGCGCCCGAGGAAGCGGCCGCCCTCCAGCACCACGGTATGGCTGACGATGTAGTGCGGCTCGCTCATCGGGTGCGGGGTGCGCACATGCAGCGTGCCGTCGCGCACCTCGACGATCGGCACGTGCAGCTTCGCGAGCTTGGCGAAATGCCCGGGGTCCTGCTCGGTGAACACGACATTGCGCAGATCCATGGCCGACGCGGCCTGCGCGCTGCCAGGCACGGCTGCCGCGGCGGCGGCCGATGCGGCGCCCGCCAGCGCGGTACGGACGAAGTGACGACGTTCCATCGCGATACTCCCGTCATGAGAAGGAATCGGGTGCCGGCGCGTGCCGGCTTCGATGCCGCGACCCTGCAAGGCGTGCAGCGGGCGTCACGGCGTCAGGGCAAGGCATCCGGCGCTGCAGCCGGAGCGCGCCGGATGCGCGCGGCTGCAACGTAGGACAGCCGCGGAGGGATTGCGCGCTTCGCTTGCATGACCACACTTGCCAAGTGGTCTATTGCGAGCGCGGTCTGCGCGGTCCGCTTGTGGCAGCCTACTCGAGCATCGACTGCAGGCCCTCGGTGAGTTCGGCAAGCGGGGGCATTTCGGCAGCGATGCGCTGAGCGGACAGGTCCAGGCGCCGGCCTGCGTCGAGCGGGAACACGGCCCCGAGCTCGTCGGGCGAGGCGCCTCGCAGCTCGCCGCGCGCGCGCCACGCGGCGACGTGCACGCATGCGGCGAGTGCGGAGAATTCGCCGTCCAGCCGCGGCGCGGGAACCTGTCGCAGCGCCTCGACGATCGGCTCCGGGAAATGCCAGGCCCGCGCGAGTTCGGCCGCGACCTCGCCATGGTGGAACCCCAGGGCCTGCCGTTCGAGCTCGGCGCGCCCGGCATCGAGCACGTCGAGCTGGCGGTCCAGCGGCGCCACTGCCTGCGGCGCCGCCGCGTGCAGGTGCAACTGGCCGATGCCGTGCAGCAGCGCGACGGTGAACACCGTGTCGGCCGGAACCCCGCAGCACGCGGCCAGCCAGCGCGACGCGCCCACCGTGTAGAGGTTGTAGCGCCAGAACTCGTGCAGATCGATTCCCCGCGTGTCGCGAAACGCCGCCGCGATGCCGTGGGCCAGCACCAGGTTGCGCACCATCACGAAGCCCAGCATGCGCAGCGCGTCGTCGATCGAGCCGATCGTGCGCGACACGTGGAAATACGCGGAATTGGCCAGGCGCAGCAGCTTGGCGCTGAGCACCGGATCGGCCGAGAGCTGGCTGACGATGTCGCCGAAGGCCGCGTTCTCGTCGCTGAAGCTGCGGATCAGCTGCTGCGCGACCTTCGGCACCGTGGGCAGCTTGCGGGGTTCGTCGAGCAGGCTCTTGAGGTCGATCATCGGTCGCTCCTACGTCGGCGGCGTCGCCGCCGGGGCTGCGATTCGGGCGGGCGCTGGCATCGGTCGGATCCGGGCGGCCGGGCCGCTTCAGGCCGCGGGCGGCTTGCGGCGGCCGCGCCGGGTCGGTGCCGGCACCCGCACTGCGCTGGTCAGGCTGCGCGCCAGCGCGATCACGCGCTGCGGATCGGCGTCCAGCGTGCCCATCAGGAACTCGATGATCTCCGAGCGGGGATTGGCCAGCGTGGGCTCGATCATCATGACGGCGGCCGCCAGCGCGAGCGCGCGTTCCCGCGCGGCGCGGTCGGGCAGCATGGTCTGCAGCGCGTTGAGGGCCTCCACCGGAGCCACCGCGGTGATGCGCGCCTGCTCCTTGAGCAATCGCGCCCAGTCGATTCCGGCCGGCACGCTGGCGCGGGCGCCGGGGGGCAGCTGGGCGAGCAGCCGCGCCAGGCGCAGGCTGCGGCGTTCGAAGGCCCCGATCGAGGCCATGCCGGCCAGCACGATGCGGCACACCGCCTCGGCGAAGCCACCCTCGTCGATGCGCTCCAGCACCTCGGCGCGTGCCTGCGCGATGTCCTGCAGGGCGCGCTCGCGCGCCCGCAGCGCATCCGGGGCCTCGGGCCGGAACCAGCGGCCGAAGCCGGCGGGGCCGTAGACGGCCCGTGCGAACTGCACCGCGGAGGCATCGCGCTGGTCGCGGTAGGCGTGGAGCATCGCGCTCATCCAGGCGTCGAGCCGCTGCTCGGCCTCGCGCAGCGGGTTGTCGCGATCCGCGGCCTTGCGCCGTGCGCGCACCTGTGCGGCGAGCCCGCGGATGAACGGGGCCGCCAGCGAAGCATCGGAGAGCAGCTGCCGCTGCAGGCGCAGCGGATGCATCGCGCCGATGGCGTCGCCCGCGGCGCGGCTGGTGGCGGCCTTCAGCCATGGCCGCACCCAGGACTTGTAGCACTGCGCGTTGAACTCGGACACCTTGGCGATCGTGGAGAACAGCGCTTCCTCGTCGCGACCCTCGGGGTTCAGGGCCAGGATGTCCTGCATGGTGCGGTGTTCGTAGTGTGCCGTGTAATCGCCAGGCTCCAGCGAGTCCCAGCGTTGCACGTCGCGGCCGTCCTTGGCCTGCAGGCGCATCTCGTACAGGCCCGGCGGAAGGCTTTCGAGGATGTCGAGGGAACTGACGAGCTGGTCGTGTTCCTTGCGCGCGACCTCGCCGCCGACGAAGATGCCGAGGTGGCCGACGCTTTCGTGCAACACGTAGACGATGGTGCGTCCGGCGGCGGCGATCGCTCGCTCGTCGCCCCAGGTGTCGATGATCCAGTTCAGCGCCTGCGGCACCGGCGTGATGTTGTCGCCGTGTGACGCGAACACGACCACCGGCGCGCTGATCGCGCGCAGGTCGATCGGGCGCCCGTCGTCGAGCACCTCGCCGCGCGCCAGCCGGTTGCCGACGAACAGCTGCTCGACGATGGTCTCGATCTCGGAGCCGGTCATGCGGAAGTAGCCGCCCCACCAGCGCTCGAACTCGAGAAAGCGCGCAGCTTCGGTATCGACCTCGGACCACAGCTTGTAGTAGCGGCCCCACCACGTGTTGGCCGGATTCAGTCGCTCGAAGTTGTCCACCAGATGGGCGCCGTCGAAGCGGTCGCCGCCGAGATCCGCGGTCAGCGAGGCCAGCCACGAGCCGCCCAGCGCGGCGGCGGCGTAGCGCATCGGATTGAGGGTGGAACTTCCGGCCCAGTAGGCCAGCGGCGCTCCGACCACCATCAGCGGACCGAACAGTTCGGGGCGCGTGGCGTCCAGCGCCATCATCGCCCAACCGGCCTGGCAGTTGCCGACCACGACCGGCCTGGCGCCGCACTCGGGATGGCGCTCGATCACGGCTTCCAGGAACGCGGCTTCGGCGTGCATCACGTCCGACAGCGTCTGCCCGTCCTCGGGCTGCGGACGAAAGGTCACGAAGTACACCGGGTGCCCGGCGCGCATGGCCACGCCGACTTCGGAGTCGTTCTTGAAACCGCCGATTCCCGGCCCATGGCCGGCACGCGGGTCGACGACCACGAGCGGACGCAGCTCGGCGCGTGCCGGCAGATGATCGGGGGGAATCACGCGCAGCAGCGCGTAATTGCAGGGGCGCTTCAGCGTGCGGCCGTCGAGCACCAGCTCGTGCTCGAACTTCAGCAGCGGTGGCGTGCCGCGGTCGAGGTGCTCGCGATAGTTGTTGCCGCGGTCGAGCAGGGCATCGACGAACAGGATCGTGCGCTGCGCCGCGTCGCTCAGGTAGGCCTGGGCGTCGGCCGGCGTGGCTGCACGCTTCGCCGCCTGCGCGACGGCCGCGCCAGGCGCTGACTTTCCGCGAGTGGTCATCGCATGATCCTCGAACAACAAGCCGGGGCGGCGCCACGCCGGTCCCGGTGTCCGGCCGGGGCGAACCCGGCTTGCGCGATGGTAGGGCGGTTGGCGCGCGAGTCGCAAGGCTCGACCTGCCAGGCCGATGGATGCTCGCCAGGCAGGCGCTGCGAAGCCCAGGCGGTGATGCGGCGGCAGATTTGCCTGTGGGCGACCATATTGACTAGACTGGACGGGAGCGTTTCGCGCTTGCGCGAGCGCCTGCCGGCCCGCTGTGGTCGGCTCGTTGGCCCTCTCGGGCCACTGCGCGTCCCGGCAGCGTGCGCCTTGCGTGCCTCGCCGCGGACATGGCGGCACGGCGTGCGCATGACCTCGCCGTATTCCGCCCATCTCCTGGTGGACACTACGAATCGTGGCATGCACGACCTATTCGTGACCAGCGCCGGCGCCTGGATCGGCACGCATATTCCGGAATCGCTCGCGATCGCGCTGACCGTGCTCGCGCTGCCGGCCTTCGTCATGGCTTCACGCGTGGTGCTGCGCGCCCTGGGTTCCGGCAGCGTCGGCCCGCTGCTGTGGCTGCGCACGCGGCGCGCGCTCGGGCTGGTGTGGATGCTGCTGATCGTGCGGCTGGATCTGGGGCTGCTGCATCAGCATACCGGCCCGATTCCCTGGGTGATCCTGGTGCTGCAGCTGGCCCTGATCGCGGCCTTCACCTGGCTGACCATGCGCGTGGTGCAGGCCGGTGGCGAGGCCGTGACCCTGCGCCGCGGCGGGCTGGAGCTGCCGGACGACCCGAAGCTGCTCGACACCAACCTGCAGGTCCGCGGCGCGCTGACCCGGGCGCGTGTGCTGGCGCGGGTGATCAACCTGGTGGTGATGCTGATCGGCGTATCCCTCGCGCTGATGAGCATTCCCGGCGTGCGACGCATCGGCACCAGCCTGCTGGCCTCGGCAGGGATCGCCGGCGTTGTGGTCGGTTTCGCGGCACGCCCGGTGCTGAGCAACCTGCTGGCCGGCCTGCAGATCGCGCTGACCGAGCCGATCCGGCTCAACGACGTGCTGATCGTCGAGGGCGAATGGGGGCGGGTCGAGGAGATCACCGGCACCTATGTGGTGTTCCGGATCTGGGACGACCGGCGCATGATCCTGCCGCTGCAGTGGTTCATCGAGCATCCCTTCGAGAACTGGACCCGCACCAGCGCAAGCCTGCTGGTGTCGGTGTTCCTGTGGGTGGACTACACGATGCCCGTCGAGGCGGTGCGCGAGGAACTCAGGCGCATCTGCGCCAGGGACCCCGATTGGGACGGGCGCTACGCGCTGGTCCACGTGACCGAGTCCAACGACCACGCGCTGCAGGTGCGCCTGCTGATGAGCGCGGCCAACTCGGCCCGCGCCTGGGAGCTGCGCTGCCGCGTGCGCGAAGCCATGGTCGCGTATCTGCAGCGCGAGTGGCCCGGGCAGCTGCCCAACCGCCGCCTGAACGTCCAGGCCGAGCCATCCCCCGCCACGCCGGCCGCGATGCGTCCACGGGGCGCGGAGGCGTCGAGGCCTTGAAGGTCTGTCCGTAGGGTCGGTCGCGGCGCGACGGCTGCGCAGCCGATGCCAGCGCGCCGCCGGCCGGCTCAGAATACCTTCGAGATCTGCAACAGGAAGTAGACGTCGTTGCGCACGCCGCCGCGTACCTGCACATCGGTGGACAGCTGCGCCTGCAGCGATACGGTCCGGCTGAGGAAGGTCCCGCCGTCGATACCCAGCCGCGTGTAGTCGATGCGCGCGCCGGTGTCGGTGGTGGGCACCTGCAGCAGCGTGCCGTTGCGCAGCCTCACGTCACCGGTGATGGACTGGGCGCCGCCCCAGGTCTTCTCCAGCGCGAGTCCGACGTAGCCGCCGCTTTGCGGGTGGATGTAGTAGGGCAGGTACACGCGCAACTGTTCGGAGCGGTCGGTATGGCGCGTGCCGGTGATCGGACCGTAGCGGGCGCCGTCGGTGCTGCCGTAGTAGTACACGTCGGCCCACAATTGCAGGTCCAGCCTGCGCTGTCCGGGCCGCCCGAGCAGCAGGTGGGTGAAGCCGATCTCGGGGTTGTCGACCCAGTTGTTCGTGCCGGGGTTCAAGGCCGCGTCGGAACTGAAGGACCCGCTGGGCGGACTGAGGCAGTACGCGAGGGTGAGCACGCTGTCGGTGGCGGCGTCGTGGTAGGGCTTGACGAACACCGACAGCTGCGTCTCGGCGAGTCCGTCCTGGTGCGCCAGATCGACTCCGTG
>JAJYTY010000176.1 GCA_021792835.1 Pseudomonadota bacterium | reverse complement strand
AGCACCGTCGTGTAGGCCGGGTTGACCACCTTCGCGCTGACCGTCTGCGGGCGCGCGAAGTAGTAGCCCTGGAACAGATGCACGCCGGCATCGTGGTATTGCTGGAAGGCCTCCTGGGTTTCCACCTTCTCGGCGATCACCCGCAACGACGGCACGGCCGAGAGACGGCGCATCAGCACCGGCAGCGTGCCCGCGGGCAGCGAGCGCACGTCGAGCTGCAGGTAGCTCAGGTGCGGCTGCCACGCCGAGTACGGCGCGGTCAGCGCGTACACGCCGGCCGCCAGCCGGAAACCCTTGTCCCGCAGCGCCTGCATGGCGGCGGCCGCGGCCGCGATGGCGTCGGCGTCGTCGCCCGGCGCGCGCGGCAGCTCGAGCACGATGCGTTCGGGAAACACGATCTCCAGGTGCTCGGCGCCGAGGTCCTCGAGGCGCACGTTGATGAAGGCCAGCTTGTCGCCGAACAGGTTCTCCGACGCGATGCTCGACAGCGCATGGAACAGCAGTGCGGTGTCGGAGGCGCGGGTGTGCTGCGCCGGCGCCTGCGTGCTGGTGGCGCTTTCGCGCGCCAGCAGCTCGTAGCCGACGATGCGCTGCTGGCGGTCGAGGATGGGCTGGCGTGCGATGTGGGCGTAGACCATGCCCTCGCCGGATTCGACGGCCGGTGCGGTGTCGGGAGACGTGGAGGATTCCATCGGAGGGGCGCAATGCGCTGCGGCTGGCGGACGGTATGTCCTTTCGCGGAGCATGCTAGCAGCCCGCGGCCCCGCGACGAAACCAGGAGTCGATCAACGTGTCCAGGCGCGCAGCCAGTCGTCCAGGTGATCCTCCAGCATCCACTGCGCCAGCACCTTGTCGCGCAGCGCGTCGCCTTGCGCGCGCAGCGCCTGCGGCTCGGCGATGGCGTCGCGGATCGCCCGCACCCAGTCGCGGAAGCGGTTGGCCACGCGGGTGACCGGAAAGTCCCCCTGGTACGGCGTGAGGTCCGAGCAGATCACCGGGTAGCCCAGCACCCCGTACTCGAGCAGGCGGAGGTGGCTCTTCGCCTCGTTGAACGCGTTGTCCTCGAGCGGCGCCACGGCGAGATCGAGGTCCAGGCTGGCCAGCTTGGGCGCGTACTGGTCCAGCGGGATTCCGGGGTGGAACTCGCGTACCACGCCCTGCAACTCCTGCGGGCACATGCCGAAGAACACCCAGTCGACTTCCGAAGCGGTCTCGCGCACCACGTCGACGATCAGGTCCAGGTCGCCGGCGTGCCCGACCCCGCCGGCCCAGCCCACGCGCGGCCGCGTACGCTCGGCGCGCGCCGGGCGCAACTCCCCCCAGCGCGCGCGCTCGAGGTAGTTGGGGCACACCACGACCTCGTCGCTGAACCCGGCATAGGCCTTGGCCAGCGGCTCGGTGGCCACCACCAGCCGGTTGCACAGCCCGGCCGCCTTGCGGAATCGCTTGATGATGTCCTTGTGGATATGCGACCGGTGCACACTCTTGAGCGGCAGGTTGGTGATCAGGTCGTCGATCTCGAACACCCGGAACGCCTTGCTGTAGCGCACGTGGCGTTCCAGCGCATCGATCTGCGGCCATTCCATCTGGCGCTGCACGACCAGGCTGTCCGGGCTGATGCGCTCCATCTCGGCGGGATCGAACAGGCGCATGGTCTCCCAGCCCTGCACGCGGCCGGCGCGCACCAGCGAACGCATCGGCGCGATGATGCGGTATTCGCCGCAGCCCTCGCGGTCGGCCGCATGGGCGAGCAGCCGCGGGCGAGGGCGCCACTGCGGATCCCAGGCCACGCAGATCTGGTCGTCGAGCAGGAACTCGGTGCTCGCCAGGCTGAAGTGCCGGTTGTAGGCCGGGTCGCGCGCGATCACCGGCAGCCATTTGTCGTACATCGCCAGGCGCTCGGCGGCGAAGCGCTTTTGCTTGGCCTCGTCGGGCTTGGCTTCCACCTGCCCCTTCTGGCTGGCCGAGCCCTCGTGCATCAGCAGCGCGAAAGGCGTGAACACCACGCGCAGGCCCGCGGCGCGGATCTTCAGGCACAGGTCGATGTCGTTGTACGAGACCTTGAAGGCCTGCTCGTCGAGCCCGCCGAGCTGCTCGTACACGCTCTTGCGCACCAGCAGGCAGGCGCCGGTGACCGCCGACAGGTCCTGCACCAGTTGCGCGCGCCCGAAGTAGCCGCGGTCCTCGGGCGGCCGTCCTATGAACGGATGCTCGGCCGGGCCGCGGATTCCCAGGATCACGCCCGCGTGCTGGATCTTGCCGTCGGGAAACAGCAGCTTGGCGCCCACCGCGCCGACGTCCGGGCGCACCGCGTGGCCCATCATCTCGTCGAGCCAGTCGTCGTGCAGCGCCGCGGTGTCGTTGTTCAGCAGCAGCAGGTATTCACCGCGCGCGGCCCGCGCCGCGGTGTTGTTCATCGCCGAGAAGTTGAACTCGCCGGGCGCGCGGATCACCCGCAGGCGCCCGCCGAGCTCGGCCTCGCGCGATTCGATCGCGTCGAGGTAGCGCACCGCGTCGTCGGCGCGGCTGTCGTTGTCGACGATCAGGATCTCATAAGCGGTGTAGCGGGTCTTCTCGATCAGCGACTCCACGCAGCGTTGCAGCATCGACAGCTGGTCGCGCGTCGGGATGATGATCGACACCAGGGGACGCGCTTCGGGCAGCGGCCAGCGCACGCGGTACGACGGCGGGAAGGGGCCACCCTGCACTTCGGCGGGGATGCCCAGGCGGGCGAAATGGGCCTGCAGCGCCTGCTGGCCGGCGACCAGCAATTCAGGCACGGTCTTGCGCGTATGACCCGAGCCGGTGAGCCGGTGGTAGAGCACCTCGGCGACGTGGCCGATCGCGGCCTCGCCGTCGCCGCTGCGCTGCAGGTGCTCCCACGCGCGCAGCAGCAGGTCGTAGTCTTCCGCGCCCTCGCGCTCCGGATCGAAGCCGCCGAGGGTCTCGAACAGGTCGCGGCGAATCAGCAGCAGTCCACCGACATAGGGCAGGCTGCGCAGGTAGTCGAGGTTGAAGTCGGGCTTGCAATGCGGGTTGAGGTGCTGGCCGTCGGGGGTGAGGGTGTCTTCGTCGGTGTAGAGCAGGCGCCACTGCGGATTGCGCTGGATTGCTTCGGCGATGCGAAACAGCGCATCGGGCTCCAGCAGGTCGCCGCTCTCGACGATGCCGACCCAGTCTGCGGCGCTGGCCAGCAGCTGCTCGTTGATCCGGCGCAGCAATTCGGGCGCGGCCGGCTGCGGTGCGATGCGCAGGACCTGTCCCTGGAGCCATTGCGTGGCAGCCTGATCGAACAGGTCGGGGCGTGGGTCGCCCAGGCCGGGCACCACGCCCAGCGCGATGCGCGGGCGGGCCGTCCATGCGCGCTGTGTCTGTTCGGCCCAATTGCGCTCGTGCGGCAGCCATCGCGTCGCGCCGAGCCACGGCGGTGGCGGCGGCGCCGGAGCTGCGGCCGCCGCCGGTGCCGGCGCGGGCTGTGGCGCTCGCGGCCCGCGCATCGGCAGGCCCTGGTACGCGATGCGCCACGCCTCGCTGCCGGTTTCCACGGTGCGGCAGGCCAGCACCTCTGCGGCTGCCGCGTCGACGATCGCGCGGCGCAGCACCACATCGTCGATCAGGCGCGACATCGCATCGAACCAGGCCTGTTCGGTGTTGGGAACCTTCAGTCCCGTGACCCCGTCGCGCACGCCGGCGTACGGCGGCAGGTCCGAGAACACGCAGGCAACGCCGGCGGCGCTGTATTCCAGCCACTTGATGTCGCTCTTGGTACGGTTGAATTCGCTGTCGAGCAGCGGTACGAGCGCGATGTCCAGTCCCATGCCCGCGAGTTGCCGTGCATAGTCCGCATATGTGTAGGCGAACTCGACGTGGCGCAGGCGCGGGTCGGCAGCATCGCGCCATCGTTGCGGGAGCGGGCCCATGAACACGATGCGTACGCGCTCGCCGTAGCGTTGCAGCACACGCTGCAACGCGCCGTCGAGCAGCGCGAAATCCGCGTCGTGCTCGAGGGTGCCGGTGATGCCGATGGTGCAGACCTGGCTCGGCGCCGCCGGCGCCGTGGCGCGGAAGCGGCGCGCATCGATCAGATTGCGCAGCACCCGCACGTTCGGGTTGTATGCACGCAGCGTCTGCGCCAGGGCCTCGCTGGATACAGTCACGAGGTCCGCGCGTCGCAGCGCCTGCTCGAAGCCGCTTCGCGCCGCGCTTCCCGGTTGCGTGGCCGGATGCGCGTCGGCCAGCGCGAGCAGGTGGTCATCGGTCTCGAACACCAGCGGCAGCCCGCTCGCGTGGATGGCCTGCAGCGCCTCGGGCGACGCGTGCAGCGCGAACCAGCGCTGCAGAACGACCACGTCGGCTGTGCGCAGCGCGTCCAGGTCGATGTGCGGCTTCGAGGCGGCGTCCCAGCGTACGCCCCAGACCACGTCGAAGTCGGCGTTCCAGTGCCCCAGCGGTTGCAGCAGGCGGATCTGCGCGCAGGCCCACTCGGGACGGTCAGCCGAATAGACGAGCACCGTGCGCCGCGGTCGCGCCACGGGCACGTCCACGGCGGGCGGCAACGCCGCCGCATCGAGCGCGCGCAGGCGCGCCGCGGTGAAACCGTAGCGCGCGCGCAGGCGCTCAGCCGATTCGGGCACATCGAGCAGGCGGTGAAGCGTGTAGCGCGCGAACAGCTGGCGCGGGGCCGCCGGCGGCGCACGCAGCGCGGCGACCGCCAGCAGGTAGCGCGGGTCGTGCGGCCGCGTCGAGCCGCCTTCCTCGCTCAGTTCCGGGAACATGCCCAGGACGATCGCCGCATCGTCGATGCGGGCGAAGCGCGAAAGCAGCAGCAGAGCCTCGATGTCCGGCCCCGGAGGCGTCGCGATCGTCCCGGCGCGGCGCGGCGCCGCCTGCGGCGAGTCCGCCTGCGGCGCATGCGCGATCTCCTGCGTGCGACACAGGCGCAGCAGCAGGTCCTGTTCGACGCGTTCGTGCAGCGACCCGGCGCAGCCGCCGCAGGTCGCAAGGGCCTGGCGGCGCAGCAGCAGGTGCGGCGCCTGCGCGCCGTCGGCCTCGAACAGCCATCGCAGCCAGGCATGCCCGGGCTGCCGCACCGACGGGTGCAGCAAGCTGCCGGACGAGGCATCGCCGACCACGGCGGCGACCGATGGCGCGGCGTCCAGCACGGCCACAGCCTGCTTCAGATGATCGGGCATCCACGGTGCCGCCGGACGCAGCAGCGCGATGAATTCGCCGCGTGCGGTCGCCACGGCCTGGTCGATGGCGGCGCCAAGTCCGCTGTCCGACGCGTCGATCAGGCGCGGCGCGGGCGCCGTCATCGTGGTCAACTGCGACCACTGTGCGTCGCAGCCGGCAGCACGCACGACGATGAGTTCGCGGTCCAGCCATGTCTGTGCGTACACGCTGGTGATGGTCTCGTCGGCGCGGTCGGCGTCATCGCGCACGACCAGGATGATGGAAACGCGGGGCACGGGACTTATGGCTCGGAAGGCGGGGTGGGGATGGTGCCCGCACGAGCGGGCATGAGGGCGAAAGCTGGCTCAGCGGGCCGCCAGTCGGCGCTCGATGTCCTCCATGAAGCGCAGCGTGCATTCCTTCGACTGGTTGTTCAGGAAGATCTGGCGGTTGATTGCGAGTTCGCGCGTGGCCCGCGCGAACTCCAGGTCGTCGAAGCCGTAGGCCAGGCCGTATCGGTCCTCGATGTTGGGACGCCACTGTTCCTTGCTCATGTTGTCGACGGGCACGACGACGGACTCGCAGCCGGCGATGGCCGCGAAGTACGAGTAATGGGTGTAGGGGTCGTAGCTGATGAAACGCTTGACCGACTTGAAGATCGCGGCGGTTTCGGCGTGGGTCTTGCCGTCGATCAGGATCGAGTCGTCGAGGTCGTGCACCGCGGGACGGCCCTTGCCCTTGCGCAGGCAGTAGGCGGTGCCGCTGCGATCGCGTTGCGGCGGCGCGTCATCGATGTACAGGTCCAGCGGCACATGTTGCACCCGCAGCACGACGTCCGACACCACCGAGCCGTGGAACTGGAAATTGTCGAGCAGCGAATCACCGTGGCGGTAGTAGACCTCGCCTGAGCCGAAGTACACCCGGCCGGTATGAAAGCCGGGATTGTGGAGCAGCCAGCGCACCGTGTTCTTCGCGCGCAGCGGATTGCCGAAGGCGATCTCCGGGTACACGACGATGCAGTCGTCGCCGGCGACAAGGTTGTCGCGTGGCGTGATCACCGGGGTCTTGAAAGCCGGGTTGACGCGGAAGTTCGCGACCTGGCTGGCGTCATGGATCGCCTTGATGTACAGGCCGATTTCCTGGATGTTGTAGTGGTGCAGCTCGAAACTCGGCACGAACGGGTACAGGTAGGCCTGGCCCCCGCACTCGTTGATCAGATGGCATAGCTTGTGCATCACGATGGCGCCGCCGACGGTCTCGTCATAGATGGGCGCATAGATGATGTACTTGTACTGGCTCATTCGAACGGCTCCCCCGGCGTCAGGTGCGTTGCATATTCTGCAGGATGAGGCGTACGGAGCTGGCGACCAGCTTTCGCTGCTCGCCGCCGATGCCATACCACAGCGGCA
Organism: Pseudomonadota bacterium; assembly: GCA_021792835.1. Taxonomy (GTDB): domain Bacteria; phylum Pseudomonadota; class Gammaproteobacteria; order Burkholderiales; family Burkholderiaceae_C; genus Thiomonas_A. Next base: position 768 of record JAJYTY010000176.1, on the reverse strand, counting down.
TGCGCAGCAGACGGGATGCGTTCGAGCGCGTGACCTCCATGCCATGGGGGTCGCAGCGAAACTGCGATCCGTAGGGGCTGGAATGCAGAGGCACGTAGTGGAAGGTGGCCTGGATCTCCAGGCGCTTGAGCGATGCGATGACCTGATCGCGCGTATCCCCGTCGGCAACCAGCACGTAGTAGATGTGACCGTTGTTGGTGGATTCCGCGGGAAGGTGGGGGCGCTGCAGCAGACCTTCGGCCTCGGCCTCGGCGAACAGTTCGTGATAGTCGCTCCACGATTCCACGCGGTTCCTGGTCACAAGATCGGAATCGTTGAGCTGCGCCTCCAGGAACGCCGCCGAGATCTCGCTCGGCAGGTAGCTCGAACCACGATCGCGCCACGTGTACTTGTCGACCATGCCGCGCATGAACTGGCTGCGGTCGGTTCCCTTCTCGCGGAGGACCTCGACGCGCTGCACGTACTTCGGGTCGTTCACCGCAAGCGCTCCGCCTTCGCCGCAGGTGATGTTCTTGGTCTCGTGGAAGCTGAAGCAGCCGAAGTCGCCGAGAGTTCCGAGCTCATGGCCGCGATAGTGCGCGCACAGGCAGTGCGCGGCGTCCTCGACGACGGCTATGCCGCGCGATCTGGCGAATGCGATGATCTGCGCGAGTTCGCTGGCGATGCCCGCGTAGTGCACGACGATCAGCGCCCGTGTCCTGTCACCGACGACGCGCTGCAACGATGCCAGGCTGAGGTTCTGCGTCTGCGGGTCGATGTCGGCCGAGG
>JAJYTY010000175.1 GCA_021792835.1 Pseudomonadota bacterium | reverse complement strand
GGAGTCGGAGAAGAACTTGATTCCGTTGTCGGCGTAAGGGTTGTGGGAGGCGCTGACCACCACGCCGAGGTCCAGGCGCAACGCGCGCGTCAGGTAGGCCACGCCCGGCGTGGGCAGCGGCCCCACAAGCACGACATCGCAGCCGGCGGCCGCGAAGCCGCATTCCAGCGCGGCCTCCAGCATGTAGCCCGAGACTCGCGTGTCCTTGCCGATCAGCACGGTAGGCCGCGCCTCGCCCTGGGCACGCAGCACGCGTCCCGCGGCATGCGCGAGGCGCAAACCGAATTCAGGAACGATCGGCGCGGTTCCGACACGCCCGCGCACCCCGTCGGTGCCGAAATATTTCCTGCTGCTCACCTTGGCTCACTCCTGTTGCATGACACGGCTGGCCGCGCGGCGCGGCCGCGCGCTCAACTGCGAATCGCCTGCGGCGCGCGAATGGCCGGCGGCGGCTGCATCGGTCCGGATGCGCGCATGGCCTCGAATGTGCGCACCGCATCGCGGGTCGCGGCGACGTCGTGCACGCGCACGATGCGCGCGCCGGCGGCCACGCAAGCCAGCGCGGCCCCCAGGCTGGCCGCAATGCGCTGCAGCGGCGGCAGCTTCGAGGTGCCGGCGAGCATGGACTTGCGCGAAACCCCGATCAGCAACGGGTACCCCAGCGCTGCCAGTTGCTCCAGGCGACACCCCAGCTCGAGGTTGTGCTCGCGGGTCTTGCCGAAACCGAAACCCGGGTCGAGGCAGATACGCCCGCGCGCCACGCCGGCGCCCTCCAGGCATTGCGCGCGCTGACGCAGAAAGCTCGCGACCTCCGCGACCACGTCGTCGTAGCGCGGGGATTGCTGCATGTTCGAGGGCTCGCCCTGCATGTGCATCAGGCACACGCCGGCGTCGGGACTCCGGGCCACGGCCTCCAGCGCGCCCGGGCGCCGCAGCGCGTGGACGTCGTTGACGATGTCGACCCCGAGATCGAGCGCGGCGCGCATGGTGCGTGGATGGTAGGTGTCGATCGACACGGGCACGTTCCAGCGCACCAGCTCGCGCAGCACGGGCCCCACGCGGCGCCATTCCTCGTCGTCGTCGATCGCCTGCGAGCCAGGGCGCGTCGATTCACCGCCTACGTCGAGGATATCGGCGCCTTCGTCGAGCAGGCGCCGCGCATGCTCCAGCGCGGCGGCCGGAGCGTCGTGGGCGCCGCCGTCGGAGAACGAGTCCGGCGTGACGTTGACGATGCCCATCAGCAGCGTGCAGCGCAGCGGCAAGACAAAACGCCCGGCCTGCCACGCCCTTTCGGGGCGGGCGCCGGGCGCTTCGTCGGGCTGCGCCTGCGCTGCCAAGGCCGGCCGGGTCAGACCGGGTTGGCCGTGGGGGCGTCCGACGGCAGGCCGCCGCTGGAACGCCCGGCGCTGGGCGGCTGGTTGCTGGGCATCGCTCCCGGCGGGCGCGGCGGGCGCGGCGGGCGACCGGACATGATGTCGTCGATCTGCTCGGAGTCGATGGTTTCCCACTCGAGCAGCGCCCGCGCCATCGCGTGGATCTTCTCCTGGTTGTCCTCGATGAGCTTGCGCGCCAGTGCGTACTGCTCGTCGATGATGCGACGGATCTCGGCGTCGACCTTCTGCATGGTCTGCTCCGACACATGCGTGGTCTTGGTGATCGAGCGACCGACGAACACCTCGCCTTCATTCTCCGCGTACACCATCGGACCCAGCGAGTCCGACATGCCGTAGCGGGTGACCATGTCGCGCGCCAGCTGCGTGGCCCGCTCGAAGTCATTCGAGGCGCCGGTGGTCATCTGGTTCATGAACACCTCCTCGGCAATGCGACCGCCGAACAGCACCGAGATCATGCTCAGGATGCGGTCGCGCCCCATGCTGTAGCGGTCGGCCTCGGGAAGCTGCATGGTCAGGCCCAGCGCGCGCCCGCGCGGGATGATCGTCACCTTGTGCACCGGGTCGGTCTGCGGCATCAGGCGCGCCACCAGCGCATGCCCGGCCTCGTGGTAGGCGGTGTTGCGGCGCTCGTCCTCGGGCATGACCATCGAGCGGCGCTCGGCGCCCATCATGATCTTGTCCTTCGCGCGCTCGAAATCCTCCATCTCGACCAGGCGGGCGTTGCGCCGGGCCGCGAACAACGCGGCCTCGTTGACCAGGTTCGCGAGATCGGCGCCCGAGAAGCCGGGGGTGCCGCGCGCCAGGATGTCGGCGCGCACGTCCGGGCCCACCGGAGCCTTGCGCATGTGCACGGCCAGGATCTGCTCGCGACCGCGGATGTCGGGCAGTTGCACGTACACCTGGCGGTCGAAACGTCCGGGGCGCAGCAGCGCCGGGTCGAGGATGTCCGGGCGGTTGGTCGCGGAGATCACGATCACGCCCAGATTGGTGTCGAAACCATCCATCTCGACCAGCATCTGGTTCAGGGTCTGCTCGCGCTCGTCGTTGCCGCCGCCCAGGCCGGCGCCGCGGTGGCGGCCCACGGCGTCGATCTCGTCGATGAAGATGATGCAGGGGGCATGCTTCTTCGCGGTCTCGAACATGTCGCGCACCCGCGACGCGCCGACCCCGACGAACATCTCGACGAAGTCCGAACCGGAGATCGAGAAGAACGGAACCTTCGCCTCGCCGGCCACGCTCTTGGCCAGCAGGGTCTTGCCCGTGCCCGGGGGGCCCACCAGCAGTACGCCGCGCGGGATGCGCCCGCCCAGTTTCTGGAACTTCTGCGGATCGCGCAGGAAGTCGACGAGCTCCTTGACCTCTTCCTTGGCCTCGTCGCAGCCGGCGACGTCGGCGAAGGTGACGGTGTTGCTCGACTCGTCGAGCAGGCGCGCCTTGGACTTGCCGAAGCTGAAGGCACCGCCACGGCCGCCGCCTTGCATCTGGCGCATGAAGTACACCCACACGCCGATCAGCAGCAGCATCGGGAACCACGAGATCAGGATCTGCATCAGGAACGACTGTTCCTCACGCGGAGCACCGACCACCTGCACCCCGTCCTTCATCAGGTCGCCGGTCATCCACAGGTCGCCCGGGGAGGTCAGCGTGTAATGGTTGCCGTCGGTGGTCGTGACGTCCAGCGCGCCGCTCTGGTGCACGATGACCTTCTTCACGCGGCCCTGCTTGGCCTCGTGCATGAACTGGGTGTAGCTGACGGTCTCGGCAGGGGCGCTGCGATCGAACTGCTTGAACACGGTGAACAGCACCAGGCCGATGACCAGCCAGATCGCAACCTTCGAAAACCATTGATTGTTCAAGACAGACTCCTAAAGCCCCGGAGGCGGGGCTGCCTCGTGCACGTCCCCACCATGTGTTGCCGATTCTAGGCGAATCAAGCCCCGCGCCCTCTGATTCTGCGCAGCTTGCGCGACGTCTCCTCGCGAATCCGGGAATACCCTTGTAATACTAAAGGTCTTATCCGAGGCCACGAGGCTCGCGCGGGCGACAAATGCTCCTTGTCGCAGCTTCATCATGCCGCAAAGCTATCGTAATTCGTTTAATGATAGCTACTTTATCAGCTCGCGTCGAAGCGGGGCTGCTGCGCCAGCACGAACACCTCGGCCGAGCGCTCGCGCGAGGCCTTCGGCTTGATGGCGCGCACGACCCGGAACTGCTGCTTGTAGCGCGTGACGATCTGACTGAAATAGCCGCTGTGGAAGGTCTTGATCAGCAGCGCCCCGTCTCTGCCGAGCCAGCGCGTGGCGAATTCCAGCGCCAGGTCGGCCAGGTGCTCGATGCGCGCGGCGTCTGCCGACGCGATTCCCGAAAGGTTCGGCGCCATGTCCGACAGCACGAGGTCGACGCGCCGCCCCGCGAGCAGTTGCTCCAGTCGCTGCAGCACCTCCGGCTCGCGAAAATCCCCCTGCAGGAACTCCACCCCGTCGACCGGTTCCATCGGCAACAGGTCGACCGCCACCACCTGCCCGCGCAGCGCTGCGCCGGCATCGGTGCCGAGCCGCCGTGCCAGGTACTGCGACCAAGCGCCGGGCGCGCTGCCGAGTTCGACGATCAACTGCCCGGGGCGCACCAGGCGGTGATCCTCGTCGATCTCCTGCAGCTTGTACACGGCGCGCGAACGGTAGTTGTCCTTCTGCGCCTGCTTGACGAAGGGGTCGTGCAGATGCTCGTTGAGCCACTGCTTCTTGAAACGGTTCTTTTTCATGAACGGGACGCGGTGGACCGCGTGGAGACTCCGCGCCGACCCGCGCCCGGCGGGAAGACGGATAATGTGACCATGAGCACCCTATTCCTGACCCCGGCCGAACGCAGCGCCAAGCGCGCGCAGGCCCATGCCCTCAAGCCCAGCGTACTGATCGGCGACCAGGGCCTGAGCGACGCCGTGCTGGCCGAGATCGAACGCACGCTGCGCGCGCACGACCTGATCAAGGTTCGCGTGGCCGGCGACGACCGCGAGCAACGCGCGGCCATGCTGCACGACATCTGCGAACGCCTGGGCGCCGCGCCCGTGCAGAGCATCGGACGCATGCTGGTGCTGTATCGTCCGCTGCCGGACGAAGCCGCGGCCGACGCCGCTGGCGCGCGCGGCACGCGCGGCGCGGGTCCGCGCCAGATCAAGGTGATCGTTCCGTCGAGCAGTCCGACGCATCGTCCGAAGGTCAAGCGACTGACCGTGCTGGGCAACCAGCGCGTGACCCCGGCCGGCAAGGTCAAGCGCGCCAAGCCGCGCCGCTCCAGCGTCAAGAAGGTGCGCCTGGGCTGAGGCCCGGGGCGCCGGACCCGCCGCGGCCCTCAAGTGTCCGCGGCTTGCGCGGCAGGCGCCACAGGGGCCGGGTCGCGACCGAGCTGCGAGGGCAGCATCCAGACATAGGCCAGCACGCACAGTGCCTGCGCGCCATAGGCCGCGCTGGCCGCGACGTGCCAGCTCGCGGCGCCTGGAGCGTGCGCGTCCGCGGCGGCCAGCAATTGCGGCACGATGACGAACTCGCCGAGCACGTCCCAGAACAGCCCCCCCATCACCAGCAGCAGCGGCGTGGTCATGCCGGAACTGCGGTGCCTCTCGATCACCAGCAGCACGGCTCCCAGCACGGCGCCGGCCAGTGCCATCAGGTAGAACATGCGGCTGGCCACCGCGGCGGCGGCCAGCTTGTGGGGAATCAGCGCGAAGGCGGTCGGCGCGCCGATCAGGCCGACCGCGGCCATGCCGCCGAGCCACAGGCCGGCCAGCAGCATCTGGATGCGAAGACGTCGCAGGGGAGCCATGGATGGTGACCTGGTGGGCGATGCGTGGGGCTTCAGGAAGACGTGGTCAGGAATACCTGACCTTGACGATGCTGTAGCTGCGGGTGCCGGCGGGAGCGGCGACCTTCACGAGGTCGCCCTCCTCCTTGCCGATCAGCGCCCGCGCGATCGGCGAGCTCACCGAGATCATGCCCTGCTTCAGGTCGGCCTCGTCGTCGCCGACGATCTGGTAGGAGACTTCGTCGCCGCTGTCCTCGTCACACAGCTCGACCGTGGCGCCGAACACGACGCGGCCGTCCGCATCGAGTTCGGCGGGGTCGATGATCTGCGCCGACGACAGCTTGCCCTCGAGTTCGGCGATGCGCCCCTCGATGAAGCCCTGGCGGTCCTTCGCCGCCTCGTACTCGGCGTTCTCCGACAGGTCGCCCTGCGCGCGCGCCTCGGCGATGGCCTGGATCACCGCGTGCCGCTCGACGCTCTTCAGACGCTGCAGCTCGGCGCGCAGCTTTTCCGCGCCGCGGCGGGTCATGGGGGTAGGCATGGGAAACTGGGGTCCTCGAAACGGATATCGACGAATACTGCCCGGCGCCAACGCGCCGGACCAAACTTTCAGTGTGCCAAACCGAGGCTGCGGTGTAAAGCCTGCAGCGGATACACCTCGAGGCTGCGCAGGCACTTCATGCCCTCGACAGCAGCCTCGGCGCCGGCGATGGTGGTGAAGGTGGCCACGCGCGCGGCCAGCGCGCTGGTGCGGATGGCGCGCGAGTCGGCGATCGCGTTGCGCCGCTCCTCGACGGTGTTGACCACCAGCGCGATGTCGCCGTTCTTCATCATGTCGACCACGTTCGGCCGTCCCTCGGCAACCTTGTTCACCACTTCCACCTGCAGGCCGGCATTGCTCAGCGCCTGTGCGGTGCCACGCGTGGCGCTGAGCGCGAAGCCCATGGCGGCCAGCTCGCGGGCCACCTCGACCATGCGCGGCTTGTCGCCGTTCCTCACGGACAGGAACACCTTGCCCGAACCGGGCTCGGGCAGCCGCGTGCCGGCACCGATCTGGCTCTTCACGAAAGCCTCGCCGAAACTGCGCCCGACCCCCATGACCTCGCCGGTGGACTTCATCTCGGGACCGAGGATGGGGTCCACGCCCGGGAACTTGACGAAGGGGAACACCGCTTCCTTCACGCTGAAGTACTGCGGCACCACCTCGGCCGGCACCGCCTGCTCGCGCAGGCCGCGCCCGGCCATGCAGCGTGCGGCGATCTTCGCCAGCTGCAGTCCGGTGGCCTTCGACACGAAAGGCACGGTGCGCGATGCGCGCGGGTTGACCTCCAGCACGAAGATGCGGTCCTCGTCTCCATCCTGCTGGATCGCGAACTGCACGTTCATCAGCCCCACCACCTTCAGGCCGTGGGCCATCGCGACGGTCTGGCGCTTGAGCTCGGCGACGGTCTCGGGACGCAGCGAATACGGCGGCAGCGAACACGCCGAATCGCCCGAGTGCACGCCGGCCTGCTCGATGTGCTCCATGACCCCCGCGACGAACACCTGCTCGCCGTCGCACACGGCGTCCACGTCGCACTCGATGGCGTCGTTGAGAAAGCGGTCGAGCAGCACCGGCGAGTCGTTCGACACCTTCACCGCCTCGCGCATGTAGCGCTCAAGATCGCGCTGCTCGTGCACGATCTCCATCGCGCGCCCGCCGAGCACGTAGCTCGGACGCACCACCAGCGGGTAGCCGATCTCCTCGGCGCGCGCGATGGCCTCCGCCTCCGAGCGCGCGGTGCGGTTGGGCGGCTGCAGCAGCCCGAGCTTGTGGATCAACTGCTGGAAGCGCTCGCGGTCCTCGGCCGCGTCGATCATGTCGGGGCTGGTGCCGATGATCGGCACCCCGGCATCGCCCAGCGCCAGCGCCAGCTTCAACGGCGTCTGCCCGCCGTACTGCACGATCACGCCGGCCGGGCGTTCCTTGTCGACGATCTCCAGCACGTCCTCGAGGGTCAGCGGCTCGAAGTACAGGCGGTCGGAGGTGTCGTAGTCGGTCGACACGGTCTCCGGGTTGCAGTTGACCATGATGGTCTCGTAACCGTCCTCGCGCATCGCCAGCGCCGCGTGCACGCAGCAGTAGTCGAACTCGATGCCCTGGCCGATGCGGTTGGGGCCGCCGCCGAGCACGACGATCTTCTTGCGCGTGCTCGGCTCGGCCTCGCACTCGTCCTCGTAGGTCGAGTACAGGTAGGCGGTCTGCGTGGCGAAC
>JAJYTY010000174.1 GCA_021792835.1 Pseudomonadota bacterium | reverse complement strand
GCTCGGGGGCATCGGCAACATGAGCGGGGCGATGGTCGGCGGCGTGCTGCTGGGAATCATCGAGGTGCTGGGCGCCGGCTACATCGGCACCGTCACGCACGGCCTGTTCGGCAGCAACTACCAGGACATCTTCGCGTTCATCGTGCTGATCCTCGTGCTGACGCTGCGCCCGCAGGGGCTGCTGGGCGAACGGGTCGCCGACCGCGCCTGATCGGGAGAACGTCATGCATGCAAAGAATTCGCAACTGCTCGCGTTCAGCCTGGCCGGGGCCTTCCTGCTGGCGATGCCGCTGGGCCTGCAGCATTTCGGCGACGCCTGGGTGCGCATCGCGGCCTTCTCGATGCTGTACGTGATGCTGGCGCTGGGCCTGAACATCGTGGTCGGGCTCGCCGGGCTGCTGGACCTGGGCTACATCGCCTTCTACGCGGTGGGTGCCTACATGTTCGCGCTGCTGTCGTCGACCCAGCTGACCGACAACTTCGACACCCTCGGCAGGTTGTTCCCGCACGGCTTGGACGTCTCGATCTGGCTGGTCATTCCGCTGGGCGCCGGGGTGGCGGCGCTGTTCGGCATCCTGCTGGGCACCCCGGTGCTGAAGCTGCGCGGCGACTACCTGGCGATCGTCACGCTGGGCTTCGGCGAGATCATCCGCATCTTCCTGAACAACCTGAACGCGCCGGTGGACATCACCAATGGCCCGCAGGGCATCTCCGGGATCCACGGCGTGCGCATGTTCGGCTGGGACCTGAACCGCAACATCCACTTCGGCAACTACACGATCAACTCGGTCACCGAGTACTACTGGCTGTTCCTGATACTGGTGATGCTGACGGTGTTCATCTGCTATCGCCTGCAGGACTCGCGCATCGGGCGCGCGTGGATGGCCATGCGCGAGGACGAGATCGCGGCCAAGGCGATGGGCGTGAACACGCGCAACATGAAGCTGCTCGCGTTCTCGATGGGCGCTACCTTCGGCGGGGTCGCCGGCGTGATGTTCGCGGCCTTCCAGGGCTTCGTGTCCCCGGAATCGTTCTCGCTGATGGAATCGGTCAACGTGCTGGCGATGGTGGTCATCGGCGGCATGGGCAACATTCCCGGCGTGATCCTCGGCGCGATCCTGCTGTCGGTGCTGCCGGAGGCCCTGCGCTACCTCGGCTTCATCTCCGACTGGCAGCAGGCGCACTTCAACCACGTCTACATCGACAGCGGGATCCTGCGCCAGCTGATCTACTCGCTGTCGATGATCCTGATCATGCTGGTGCGTCCGAAGGGCCTGTGGCCGGCTCCCGAGCACGGCAAGGGCGTGGCCACGCTGGGCATCGGCAACGGCAGCCGCAAGGCGGTCGGCACGACCGGGGAGGTGCAACCGTGAGCGCACATCTCGAAGCTGCCCCGCAGCGCACGGCCGCTGGCGGACTGCCGCCGACGCTGCGCGTGGCCGGAGCCTCCAAGCGTTTCGGCGGGCTGCAGGCCCTGTCGGAGGTCGGCGTGGAGATCCACAAGGGCCAGATCTACGGTCTGATCGGTCCCAACGGTGCCGGCAAGACGACCTTCTTCAACGTGATCACCGGCATGTACAAGCCCGACGCGGGCGAGTTCCTGCTCGACGGACGCCCCTACAAGCCGGAGGCGGTGCACCAGGTGGCGCACGAAGGCATCGCGCGCACTTTCCAGAACATCCGCCTGTTCCCGGACATGACGGCCCTGGAGAACGTGATGGTCGGTCGCCACACGCGCACGAAAAGCGCGGTGCTGGGAGCGATCTTCCGCACTCCGCACTTCCGTGCCGAGGAGCGCGCGATCCGCGAGCGATCCTACGAACTGCTGCAGTACGTCGGCATCGAGCACTACGCCGATTACCGTGCCCGTACGCTTTCCTATGGCGACCAGCGGCGCCTGGAGATCGCGCGCGCGCTGGCCACCGATCCCAAGCTGCTGGCGCTCGACGAGCCGGCCGCGGGCATGAATGCGACCGAGAAGCTGCAGTTGCGCGAGCTGCTGTCGACCATCCGCAGCGACGGCCGCACGATCCTGCTGATCGAGCACGACGTGAAGCTGGTCATGGGGCTGTGCGACCGCGTGACGGTGCTGGACTACGGAAAGATCATCGCCGAGGGGGCGCCTGCCGAGGTGCAGCGCGACCCGAAGGTCATCGAAGCCTACCTGGGCGGTGGAGGACAAGCTCATGCCTGAGGCCTTGCTGAGCATCAAGGGGCTGCGCGTGGCCTACGGCGGCATCATGGCCGTCAAGGGCATCGATTTCGAGGTGCGCAGCGGGGAACTCGTCAGCCTGATCGGTGCCAACGGCGCCGGCAAGACGACCACGCTGAAGGCCATCACCGGCATGCAGCCGATCAGCGATGGCGACATCGTGTTCGACGGCAGGTCGGTGCGCGGCAGGCCCGCGCACGAGCTGGTGCGCATGGGACTGGCGATGGTGCCCGAGGGGCGCGGCGTGTTCACCCGCATGACCATCGACGAGAACCTGCTGATGGGCGCCTACACGCGTGCCGACAAGCGCGCCGTGCAGGACGACATCGACCGCGTGTTCTCGATCTTCCCGCGCCTGAAGGAGCGTCGCAGCCAGCTCGCCGGCACGATGTCGGGCGGCGAGCAGCAGATGCTTGCGATGGGACGCGCGATGATGTGCCGCCCGCGCATGCTGCTGCTCGACGAGCCGTCGATGGGCCTGTCGCCGATCATGGTCGACAAGATCTTCGAGGTCGTCTCCGACATCGCCCGGCAGGGCGTGACCATCCTGCTGGTCGAGCAGAACGCCAAGCGCGCCCTGGAACTCGCGCAGCGCGGCTACGTGCTCGACTCGGGCACCATGACCATGGGCGGCGCGGCGCAGGAGTTGCTGCACGACGAGCGCGTGCGCGCCGCGTACCTCGGGGAATGATCGCTCGGCGGGGCCGCGCGATGCGCCAGGCCCCGCCGAGCGGTCTCAGGGTTGCGACGGCCCGGCCTTGTCGGCCTCGCTGGTGAAGGCGTCGCAGTGGAAGGACCCCTCGGCCAGTCCGCACAGGCCGAGGAAATCCTCGCGTGCCGCATCGACCATCGCCGGCGAGCCGCAGGCGTAGACCTCATGGCCCGACAGGTCCGGCAGGTCTTCCATCACGGCGCGGTGCACGAATCCGGTGCGCCCCCGCCAGTCGGCGTCGGGCTCCGACAACACCGGGATGAAATGCAGCCAGCCGAGCTGCTCCGCCTGCTCCTGCACCCAGTCCAGCAGGTACAGGTCGGCGCGCTTGCGCGCGCCCCAGTACAGGGTCGCCGGCCGCGTCGAGGACTCGGCGCGCAACTGCTCGAGCATGGCCTTGATCGGCGCCAGTCCGGTCCCGGAGGCCAGCAGCAGCAGCGGCTTGGCGCCGTCGTCGCGCAGGTAGAAGCTGCCGTATGGGCCCTCCATGCGCAGGATGTCGCGGGCCTTGAGGCTGCCGAACACCTGGTCGGTGAACCTGCCGCCCGGCATGTGCCGGATGTGCAGTTCCACCACCGGCTCGGGGCCCGGCGCGCTGGCCATCGAATAGCTGCGCCGGCTCCCGTCGCGAAGGATGAACTGCAGGTACTGACCCGCGTGGTAGCGAAAGGCTTCGTTGGCCGGAAGCTGCAGGCGCAGCAGCGCCACGTCGGGCGCGGCCATGCGGATGTCCTGCACGCGGCAGGGCATCTTGCGCACCGGGAACATGTCGGCGGCGGGCAGTTCGGCGCATTCGATGACCACGTCGGCGTGCGGGAGCATGCGGCAGGTCAGTACCATGCCGGCGTTGCGCTCGTCATCGCTCAGCGCCTTCAGCTGGTGCGAAGCGAGTTCGAAGTCCCCTGAGACCCAGCGGCACTTGCAGCTGCCGCAGGCGCCGTCCTGGCAGCCGTAGGGCAGGCCGACGCCCTGGCGGATCGCCGCGGCGAGCACCGTTTCGGATTCGTCGACCTCGAAGCGGTGACCCGCGGGCAACACTGTGACTGTGCGACTCATGACTGCGTGGATTCCATGTTGATGCGTGCGTTTCGCAAACCCCGGCTGCTCATCGTAGGCTGCGGCGACGTCGGCATGCGCCTGGCGAAGCTGCTCGTGCCGCGTGTGCGCGTGCTGGCGCTCAGCTCCAGCCCCGAGCGCGTCGCGACGCTGCGCCGGGCCGGCATCGTGCCGTTGCTCGGCGACCTGGATCACCCCGATTCGCTGTGGCGCCTGCGCGCGCTGGCGCCGCGCATCGCGATGCTCGCTCCGCCGCCTTCGCGGGGTGACACCGACCCGCGCTCGCGGCGCCTGGCGCTGATGCTGCGCAGCGCAATGATAGGCGGGGCGCAACCGACGGCCGCGTTGCGCGTGGTCTACGCCAGCACCAGCGGGGTGTACGGGGATTGTGGCGGCCAGGTGGTGCGCGAGACCCGCGCGCCGCGGCCGGCGACCGCGCGTGCGCGCCGCCGTGTCCATGCGGAGGCGCAATGGCGCGCCCTCGGGCGGGCCGGCGCCGTCGTCAGCATCCTGCGCATTCCGGGGATCTACGATGCCGCGCAGCGTTCGCCGCGAGCGCGCCTGCGTGCCGGCCTGCCGGCCTTGCGCACCGAGGACGACGTCTACACCAGCCACGTGCACGCCGACGATCTCGCGCGCATCGTGTGGCGTGCCTTGCTGGTCGGCGCGCCGCAGCGCGTCTACCACGCCTGCGACGACACCCGCATGCTGGCCGGGGACTACCTGGATCTCGCCGCGCGCCTGCTCGGCGAAGCCGAGCCGCCGCGCCTGGGGCGAGAGCAACTGCGCAGCAGCGGCCTGTCGGCCTCCGCGCTGAGTTTTCTGGGCGAATCGAGGCGCCTGGACAACACGCGGCTGCACGCCGAACTCGGCGTGCGCCTGTTGCATCCGGACGTGGCGTCGGGACTCGGGCAGGCGCCCGACCGAGCGCTCGACTGAGCGCCCGGCAGGGCCCCGCGCCGGGTTCGCTCAGGCCTCGCGCGAGCCGTTTTCCGGAAGTTCGAGCTGCGGCAGGGCCTTGCGGGTCTCCACCAGCACCAGCGGACCCTCGTCGGCGACGACGCGCGGCTTGCGCTCGCGCGGCGCATGCCGCGGCGCCTGGGCCTGGCGCGCCTTGCGTTGGGCCTGCTCGACGCGCGCCGGGTCGGATTGCACCCATTGCAGGCCGGCAGCCTCGACCACCGACAGCAGTTGCTCCACCGGCAATGCCGGTGCGGTGAGCGGCGTGGTGGCGCCCGCCCCTTCGACGGGGGCAGCGGGCGAAGGCGCGGCAGCAGCCTCGACGGGTGCTTGCGCGTAGCTCTGCACGGGCGGTTGCGCCATCGGCTCGATGTCTGGCTCCGCGACCAGCTCGGCAACCGGTTCCGCGACCGGCTCGGCAACCGGTTCCGCGACCGGTTGAACGACCGCCTCGGCGAACGCCTGTGCCACGGGTTGCGCAAGCGCCACGCTGACCGCCGGGGCGGTGTCCGCCGCTGCGGCGGGTGCTTCGGCTGCGGCCGCTGCCTCGAGCGGCGGCAGCGGCCACTCGGCGGCTTGCGCCTGCGTGGTCATCGCCGCGTCTTCATGCTCCACCGAGACGCTCACGCTCTGCGTCGACTCGCCCGCTTCGGAGCCTTCGATCGCTTGCGCGGACTCGAAACCCTGTGCCTCGGCTGCGGCTGCTTCCTGGCCGCGGCCGCGGCCGCCACGCCGGCGACGCCGGCGACGCGGCGCCTCGGAGCCGGTTGCGTCCGCGGTCTCCGGCGTCTCGAAGGTCTGGGCGACTTCGCTGCCCGGCTCCACGACCGGCGGTTGCGGCGCTTGCTCGGCAGAGGCGGGAAGCGTCAGACCGAAGCTTTCCCAGGTGTCGACTCCCGACTCGGCCGCGGCCGCGGTAGCGGCGGCGGCCTCGCGTTGCCCGCGCCCGCCGCGACCGGCACCGCGCGGGGCCTGTGCCGCGCCTGCTTCCGCCTCGGCTCGCGGTTGCTGCTGCGCGCCACGCTCGGCCCGCTCGGCTCGTTCGGGGCGATCCGCGCGTTCGGGGCGATCCGCGCGTTCGGGACGCTCCGTGCGCTCGCTGCGCTCACCACGTTCACCGCGTTCGGCCCGCTCCGCCCGCTCGCCGCGTCCGCCACGCGAACGTCCGTTGCCGTTTGCTGCCGGCTGCCCGGTACCGGACGACGACGCGGCGCGTCGGCCTTCGCCTGCGTTGTCACGGGCTTCACCGCCGCGTCCTGCCTGGCGGCCCTGGCCGCGGCCTCCGCGGTTGCGGCCTTCGCCGCGCGCGGGCGCCGTGGCGGCAGGTGTCGTGGGCGGCGCCGCGGCTGGCGCGGGTGCGGGTTGCGCGGCGGGTTCGGCACTGCCGAGTACGCGACGCAGCCAGCCGAAGAGCCCGCCTGAGCTCGCCGCTGCGGCAGCGACGGCCTCAGTCGGTGCGGTCCCCGTGGCGGCCGGCACGGCCGGAGCCGAGGCCAGTGCCGGGGCCGGGGCCGGACTCGGGGCCGGACCTTCGGGGGTGATTCCGCGCACCAGGGCTTCCTGGCGCGGGCGCTCGTCCTTCTCCTTGCGCAGCAGCGGAGCTTCCGGCTCGAGCTCCTCGGCCATGCGGTAGCTGGCCGGCAGGTTGTCCAGGCGGGGGTCGTCGTGCTTGAGACGCTCGAGCTTGTAGTTCGGGGTCTCCAGCTGCTTGTTCGGCACCAGCAGCACGGCAACGCGCTGACGCAGCTCGATCTTGGCGATCTCGGCGCGCTTCTCGTTCAACAGGAACGATGCGACCTCCACCGGGACCTGCACGTGCACCGCCGCGGTGCCTTCCTTCATCGCCTCTTCCTGGATGATGCGCAGGATCTGCAGCGCACTGGAGTCGGTGTCGCGGATGTGCCCGGTGCCGTTGCAGCGCGGGCAGGTCACGTAGGCACCTTCCGACAGCGCGGGACGCAGACGCTGGCGCGACACCTCGAGCAGGCCGAACTTCGAGATCTTGCTGGTCTGCACGCGCGCGCGGTCCTGGCGCAGGCAGTCGCGAAGTCGATCCTCGACGGCCCGCTGGTTCTTGGCCTCGTCCATGTCGATGAAATCCATCACGATCAGCCCGCCGAGGTCGCGCAGGCGCATCTGGCGCGCGATCTCCTCGGCCGCCTCCAGGTTCGTGCGCAGCGCGGTGTCCTCGATGGCGGTGCCGCGCGTGGCGCGCGCCGAGTTCACGTCGATCGCCACCAGCGCCTCGGTATGGTCGATGACGATCGCGCCTCCCGACGGCAGGTTCACCGTGCGCGAGTACGCGGTCTCGATCTGGTGCTCGATCTGGAAGCGCGAGAACAGCGGCAGGTCGTCGCGGTAGCGCTTGACCCGGCCGACGTTGTCGGGCATCACGTGCGCCATGAACTGGTGCGCCTGGTCGTGGATGTCCTGCGTGTCGATCAGGATCTCGCCGATGTCGCTGGTGAAGTAGTCGCGGATGGCGCGGATGACCAGCGACGACTCCTGGTAGATCAGG
>JAJYTY010000173.1 GCA_021792835.1 Pseudomonadota bacterium | reverse complement strand
GGGGCCGTAGATCTTCACGACCAGGTCTCCGCGCGATCCGGTGAGCATTTCCGACACGCGCATCTCGATCGGCTGCGTGAAGGTGTAATCGACCCCGGGAAAGCGTTGCATGACGCGGCGGATCGCGGCGATCACCTGCGCCTTGTCGCCGCGCCACTCCGAGGCCGGCTTGAGCACCAGGAAGGTGTCGGTCTCGTTGAGCCCCATCGGGTCGAGCCCGAGGTCGTCGGAGCCGCTGCGCGCGACGATGGCACGGATCTCCGGGACCTCGCGCAGCAGCGCGCGCTGCACCCGCAGGTCCAGCGCCGCGGTGGCTTGCATGTTGACCGAAGGCAGCTTCTGCAGTTGCAGGATGATGTCCCCTTCGTCCAGCGTGGGCATGAAGGTCTTGCCGACTTGCGTATAGGCCACTCCGGCGGCCACCAGCGACAGCAGGGCCAGCGCCACGACGACGCGCGTGTGGGCGAAGCTCCAGTCGAGCACGCGCCGGTAGCCGGCCGACAGCACGCGCACCAGCCAGGGGTCGCGGTGGGGCATCTTGCGCAGCAGCATCGACGCCAGCACCGGCACCGTGGTCAGAGCGATCAGCAGCGACGCGGCGAGCGCGAACACGATGGTCAGCGCCACCGGCCTGAACAGCTTGCCCTCCAGGCCCTGCAGCGACAGCAGCGGCAGGAACACGATGCCGATGATCGCCACCCCCGACAGCACCGGCGTGGCCACCTCGGAGACGCCGCGCAGCACGCGCGCGAGGCGGTCGCTGGTGGCTGCGCCGGCGTCCGGGTCGGCGGCGTGCGCGGGGTCGTGGCTCATGTGGTTGACCAGGTTCTCCACCACCACCACCGCGGCGTCGACCAGCATGCCCAGCGCGATCGCCAGCCCGCCCAGGCTCATCAGGTTGGCCGACAGCCCGGCCCAGCGCATCAGCAGGAAGGTCGCCAGCGCCGACAGCGGCAGGGTCAGTGCCACCACCAGCGCGGCGCGCCAGTTGCCGAGGAAGGCCAGCAGCATCACCACCACCAGCACCACCGCTTCCATCAGCGCGCGCGTGACCGTGCCCACCGCGCGCTGCACGAGCTGGCTGCGGTCGTAGAACACGCGCAGCTTCATGCCCTGCGGAAGTCGCGGCTCGATCTCGGCCAGGCGCTCGCGCACGCCGGCGATGACCTTCGACGCGTTGGCGCCGCGCAGCCCGAGCACGATGCCCTCGACCGCCTCGCCCCGTCCATCCTCGGTGACGATGCCGTAGCGCGTGCTGCTGCCGATGCGCACCTGCGCGACGTCGCCCACGCGCACCACGCCGGCGGCGGAGGTGGAGATCACGGTGGCGCGGATGTCGTCAGCGTCGCGGTACGCGCCCTGCACGCGCACGATGCGCGTCTCCTCGCCCTCGTTCAGGCGCCCGGCGCCGTCGTTGCTGTTGTTGGTCTGCAGCGCCGCGCGCAACTGCTCGAGGCTGACGCCGTGGGCGGCCATGCGGACCGGGTCCGGCTCCACCTCGTACACGCGTACGTCGCCGCCCAGCATGTTCACGTCGGCCACGCCGGGCACGGTGCGCAGCACGGGGCGGATCTGCCACTGCAGCACGCTGCGCTTTTGCTCCAGGTCGGCCGGACCCTCGACGGTGAACATGAACAGGTCCGACAGGGGCGTCGTGATCGGTGCCAGCCCGCCCTGCGCCGAGGGCGGCAGGTCGGCGCGTGCATTGGCCAGCGCTTCCGACACCTGCTGGCGCGCCCAGTACACGTCGGTGCCTTCTTCGAAGTCCACCGTGATGTCGGCGATGCCGTATTTGGAGATCGAGCGCACGATGCGCTTGCGCGGGATTCCCAGCACCTCCTGCTCGATCGGCAGCACGATGCGCGTCTCGACCTCCTCGGGGGTCATTCCCGGCGCCTTCATGATCAGCTTCACCTGCGGCGACGACACGTCGGGAAAGGCATCCACCGGCAGCGCGCGCCAGGCGAACACTCCGGCCGCGGCCAGCGCCAGGGTCGCGCCCAGCGTCACCAGGCGCTGGCGCAGCGCGGCATGGGTGAGGGCGTGCAGCAGCTTCACGGCCGCATCCCCGCGGCGGCCTTGATCGCCACCACGCCGCTGGCGGCGATCTGCTCGCCGGGGTGCAGCGGGCCCGACACGATCACCGCGTCGGAAAGGCGCGATACCGTGTGCACCGCGACCACGCGAAAGCCCTGCGGCTGCGCCAGCAGCACCACGTCACGCCCGCCGATGCGGGTCAGCGCCGACGGCGGCACGGCGTACAACCCGGGGCGCGAAGGCAACTGCACGCGCGCCTGCACCAGCGCCCCCGCCCGCAGGCTGCCGGGCTGCGCCAGGCTGGCGCGCAGCACCACGCTGTGGCCGGCGGACAGCGCCGGTGGCACCGCCAGCAGCGCGCCGCGCGCGCCGGCCTGCTCGACGTCGACGGCGGCGCCGGCGCGGACTTCCGCGGCCTGGCTGGCGGTGGCGTCGATCTCCAGCGCCAGCGTGTCCGGGCGCACGACGTGGAACAGCGCGGTGCCGGCGTCCACGCGCTGCCCCGGCAAGGCCTGCGCCTGCGCCACCACGCCGTCGATGGGGGCCAGCAGGCGTACGCGACCGTCGAGGCCGGTACCGCCGCCAAGCAGGCGCAGTGCCAGCTCGCGCTCATGCAGCAAGGTGGCGGCCTGGCGCTGCTGCGCTGCCGCTGCCTGCGCCCGCGACTGCGCGATGATGCCCTCGCGCAGCAGCGCGTCGTCGCGCTCGCTCTGGCGCCGCGCCAGCTCGTAGCGGGTGCGCGCGTCGTCGCGTTCGCGCTGCAGTTGCGCCACCTCGCTGCTGCGCATCTCGCCGAGCAGCTGGCCGCGGTGCACGGCGTCGCCGGGGGCCGCGGCCACGCGCGTCAGCACCCCGGAACTGGGTGCGGCGACCACCGCCTGCGCGGTGGGAGGAACCACCACGCGCGCCGGCAGGCTCAGGCTGGCCGATGCGCTGGCCCGCACCTCGGCCAGGCGCACGCCCAAAGCGGCGCGCTGGGCGGAGTCGACGGGGATGAAATCGGCGCCGGCCGCCGAGGCCGGGGCGGGAGGCGCGGGAGGCGCTGCGAGTGCCGGCAACGGCAGCAGCAGCGACAGCAGCAGCGCGCATGCGCCGCGTCGCGACGCGGGGCCGCGCGGAAGATGGGCTCGCAGGTCCATGGTGTGCGCTCTCCTTGAGCCGGCGCGCCCGGCGGCGCCGGCCCGGGCGGACGTTCAGTGTTGTCGTCGTTTCTACGCGCGGCCCGGGTATGCCGTGCGCGATGCATGAACGAAGACTACGAAATGCAACGAAAAAAGTCCTTGTCGAGCATCAAGGCAATGGCGATGCGTGCCGCGCCCCACGCTACGATGGAATCACGGCGCCGCCGCGCGGTCGGCGCTCCATCCAGCAGGAGACCCCTCATGCAGGCCCCCATGCCGCCGTCCGAACCCGCATCCGGCTTCGGCTTCCAGTCCGTCGCGCACATCGAGGCCGGCATCGGCTCGCTGGCGCGCCTGGGCGAACTCGCGGCCCTGTTCGCGCCGCCGGCCGGCGCGCCCGTCGCGATGCTGGTCACCGATGCGGGCGTGCGCGCGGCCGGTCTGCTGGAGCCGGCGCTGCAGGTGCTGCGCGCGCAGGGCTACCGCCCCGAGTTCTTCGACCGTGTCAGCGCCGATCCGTCCGAGCAGGTGGTGCTGCAGGCTTGCGCGCACACGCGCGAGGCCGGGGCCGGGGTGGTCATCGGATTCGGTGGCGGCAGCAGCATGGACGTCGCGAAGATCACCGCCTGTCTCGCCCATCCGGACAATGCCCTGCAACTCGCGCAGCTCTATGGCGTGGAAAGCGTGCGTGCGCGGCGCCTGCCCCTGCTGCAGGTTCCGACCACCGCGGGTACCGGCTCGGAGGTGACCCGCGTGGCCATCGTCACCACCGGCGCCACGACCAAGTCGGGAATCGTCAACCGCGCGCTGCTGGCCGACGCGGTGCTGCTGGACGCGCAGCTCACGCGCGGGCTGCCTGCCGCGGTGACTGCGGCCACGGGCATCGATGCGATGGTGCACGCCATCGAGGCCTACACCAGCGCGCGGCGCAAGAACCCGCTGTCGGACATGCTGGCGCGCGAGGCGCTGCGCCTGCTCGGCGCCAACCTGCTGCGCGCCGTGGAGCATGGCGACGACCTGCAGGCGCGCGAGTCCATGCTGCGCGGCGCGATGCTGGCCGGCATGGCCTTCGACAACGCCCCGGTGGCGGCCGTGCATGCGCTGGCCTACCCGCTGGGAGGGCTGCACCACCTGCCCCACGGGCTGAGCAACGCGCTGGTGCTGCCGCACGTGCTGCGCTTCAACGCCGAGGTCGCGGCGACGCAGTACGCCGAGCTGGCGCAGGAACTGCTGGCGAAGCCGGGCGCAGACACGACGGCGCGTGCGCACGCGATGATCGAGCACATGGCCGCGCTGTGCGCGCGCAGCGGCCTGCCGACGCGGCTGCGCGACTGCGGCATCGAACGGGCCGGGCTGCCGCTGCTGGCGCGCGAGGCGATGGGCCAGCAACGCTTGTTGCAGAACAATCCGCGGCCGCTCGTCGAGACCGACGCGCTGGCGATCTACGAGGCGGCGTTCTGATGCAGGAATCGGCGCAGACGGGGCCGGCCGCGACGCCCCCGGTGTTCCCCCACCGGGCTGCGGTGGACACGCGCTGGGGTGACAACGACGTCTACGGCCACATCAACAACGCCGTGTACTACCAGTACTTCGACAGCGTGATCAACGCCTACCTGATCGAGCACGGGGGGCTCGACATCCACGACTCCGACATCGTCGGATTCATCGTGCACTCGGAGTGCGACTACCTGGCGCCGGTGGCGTACCCGGGACGGCTCGAGGTCGGCGTGGCGGTGGAGCGCCTGGGCAACTCGTCGGTGACCTACCGTCTCGGGCTGTTCGACCCGCGCGCCGCGCGGTCCGGCGAGCCCTGCGCGCTGGCGCGCATGGTGCACGTGTTCGTGCGCCGCGCCGACTCGCGCCCGGTGCCGATCCCGCAGCGCCTGCGCCAGGCGCTGCAGGCCCTGCAGGGCGCCTGACGGCGCGCCGCGGGCTCAACTCGCGCAGTACAGGTCGACGTACTCGTGCACCGGCATCTGCGCCATGCGCGCGGTGTCGAGCGAGGCGTGGGCAATCGCGTGCTGCTGCTTGGCCGCGTAGCGACGCGCCAGGTTGGTGCGGAACTTGGCCTCCAGCAGCGGGATGCCGTCGGCGCGGCGGCGCTTGTGGCCGATCGGGTACTCGACCACCACCTCGGGCAGCGTGCTGCCGTCCTTCAGGCGCACGCTCAGCGCGTTGGCGATGGAGCGCTTGTCGGGGTCGTGGTAGTCGGCGGTGAACTGCGGGTCCTCGACGCATTCGATGCGCTCGCGCAGCGCGTCGATGCGCGGGTCGGCGGCCACCGTGTCCTCGTAGTCGGCCGCGGTCAGGCGCCCGTGCAGCAGCGGCACCGCCACCATGTACTGGATGCAGTGGTCGCGGTCGGCCGGATTGTGCAGCGGGCCCTTCTTGTCGATGATGCGCAGACAGGCCTCGTGGGTGCGGATGGTGATGTGCTCGATGTCGTCGGCGCTGCGTCCGGCGGCCGCCAGTTGCGCGTGCAGGCTCATCGCCGCCTCCACCGCGGTCTGCGAGTGGAACTCGGCCGGGAAGCTGATCTTGAACAGCACGTTCTCCATCACGTAGGAACCGTAGCCGCGCTGGAAGCGGAACGGCTTGCCGCCGAAGCTGACGTCGTAGAAGCCCCAGGTGGGAGCGCTCAGCACCGAGGGGTAGCCCATCTCGCCGGTGCGGGCGATCAGCGCCAGGCGCACGCCGCGGCTGGTCGCGTCGCCGGCGGCCCAGCTCTTGCGGCTGCCGGTGTTGGGGGCGTGGCGGTAGGTGCGCAGCGACTGCCCGTCGACCCAGGCCAGCGAGATGGCGTTGATCAGCTCGTCGCGGCTGAGCCCCAGCAGGCGCCCGACCACCGCCGTGGTGGCCACCTTCACCAGCACCACGTGGTCCAGCCCGACCTTGTTGAACGAGTTCTCGAGGGCGATCACGCCCTGGATCTCGTGCGCCTGGATCATGCCGTTGAGCACGTCGCGCATCAGCAGCGGCGCGCGCCCGGCGGCCACCGCGGTGCGGCTGAGCCAGTCGGCCGCCATCAGGATGCCACCCAGGTTGTCCGACGGGTGGCCCCATTCGGCGGCCAGCCACGTGTCGTTGAAGTCCAGCCAGCGGATCATCGCCCCCAGGTTGAAGGCCGCCGACACGGGGTCGAGCTGGTAGGGGGTGCCCGGCACCCTGGCGCCGTGCGGCACCACGGTGCCCGGGACCACCGGACCCAGCAGCTTGGTGCAGGCCGGGTACTCCAGCGCCTCCAGCCCGCAGCCCAGCGTGTCGATCAGGCACAGTCGCGCCGTCTCGAAGGCCAGGCCGTGGAACTGGGTGTGGTCCAGGACGTAGTCGGCGATGTCCGCCAGCACCTGGTCGGGCGCCGGACGGTCGTTGGAAAGATGCGTGGACATGCTCGGTTCTCGAAAGTGAAGGGGATGAAGGGGCTCAGGCGCGCTGCGCCAGCGGCACGAAGGTCTGGTCCTCGGGGCCGACGTAGTTGGCGCTGGGGCGGATGATCTTGCCGTCCTGGCGTTGCTCGATGACGTGCGCCGACCAGCCGGAGGTGCGCGAGATCACGAACAACGGCGTGAACATCGAGGTCGGCACGCCCATCAGGTGGTAGCTGACCGCGGAGAACCAGTCGAGGTTGGGGAACATGCGCTTGATGTCCCACATCACGCTTTCCAGGCGTTCGGCGATGCCGAACAGGCGCATGTCGCGCTGTTCCTCGCTGAGCTGGCGGGCCACCGCCTTGATCACCTTGTTGCGCGGGTCGCTGACCGTGTAGACCGGGTGGCCGAAGCCGATCACCACCTCCTTGTTGCCGACCCGGCGCCGGATGTCGGCCTCCGCGTCGTCGGGCGACGCGTAGCGGCTTTGCACCTCGAAGGCGACCTCGTTGGCGCCGCCGTGCTTGGGGCCGCGCAGCGCGCCGATGCCGCCGGCGATCGCCGAGTACATGTCGGAGCCGGTGCCGGCGACCACGCGCGACGTGAAGGTCGATGCGTTGAACTCATGCTCGGCGTACAGGATCAGCGAGGTGTGCATCGCGCGCACCCAGGAGGCCGGCGGCCGGCGCCCGTGCAGCAGGTGCAGGAAATGCCCGCCGATGGAGTCGTCGTCGGTCTCCACGTCGATGCGCCGGCCGTTGTGGCTGTAGTGGTACCAGTACAGCAGCGCGGAGCCCAGGCCGGCCATCAGGCGATCGGCGATGTCGCGCGCGCCGGCCAGGTTGTGGTCGTCCTTCTCGGGCAGCACGCAGCCCAGCACCGACACCGCGGTGCGCAGCACGTCCATCGGGTGGCTGGCCGCCGGCAGCGACTCCAGGGTCTGGCGCAGCGCGGCGGGCAGGCCGCGC
>JAJYTY010000172.1 GCA_021792835.1 Pseudomonadota bacterium | reverse complement strand
CTCAAGAGCGTGATCGCCGACAACACCTCGGCGGCGCGCTACGTCGTCGGCGGCCAGGCGCTGCCGGTGTACGGCCTGGACCTGCGCACCACCGGCGTGGTGATGGAGAAGAACGGCGTGCCGGTGGCCTTCGGCGCCGGCGCCGCGGTGCTGGGGCACCCGGCCACCGCGGTGGCGATGCTGGCCAACCACCTCGGCGCGCGCGGGCAGTCGCTGCCGGCCGGCAGCGTGGTGCTGTCGGGCGGAATCACCGAGGCCGTCGCGGTGGCCGCCGGGGATCACGTCAGCCTGCGCGTGCAGGGTGCCGGCTCCACATCGATCCGCTTCGTCTGAACCCCTGGAAATCCGCCATGCCCATCGCCCACCTGTACATACTCGAAGGCCGCGACGACGAGCGCAAGGAGCGATTGATCGCCGAGGTCACCGAGGCGATCCACCGCGCCATCGACGCCCCGGTCGAGTCCATCCGCGTGCTGCTGGTGGAAATGCCCAAGCAGCACTTCGGCATCGCCGGCCAGAGCGCGAAAAAACGCGGGCGCTGAGCCGGCTCCGGGGCGCGCCCGCTCAGCCGTCTGGCGACGCACCGTGCGCCGCGACCACCGGCTCGCGCAGCACCAGCTTGGCGCACACCCGGTCGCCGTCCTGCACGATGTCCAGCTGCGCTCCGCGGCTGGGCAACAGGGTCGAGACCAGTTGCAGCCCGGTGCCGATGCCCTGTCCCTTCGCGAAATCGAAATCCGCGGGCAGGCGCGCCGGCGCGTTGCATACGCGCACGCGCACCATGCGTCCATGGGCCCGCACCGAAACCCGCACCCGCTGGCCGCCATCCAGGGCCGGCGCCAGGTGCTTCAAGGCATTGGCGACCAGTTCGTTGACCACCAGCGCCACCGGCACGGCATCGGCCTCGCCGAGCACGATCGGCTCGCCGCCCGGCGGCTCGTAGTGCACGCGCACGCTGCCCGCCGCTCCCTGCACGAGCAGCGTGACGATGCTGCCGAAATCGACCTGGGTGCCGGCCTGCTGGGCGCGAAGTCCGTAGACCCCGGAGATCGCGCGCACCTGTGCCATCACGGCTTCCAGCGGCTGCGCCAGCTCCGGCCTGCGGCCTACCTGCACGCGCAGCAGCCCGAGCACGCCCTGCAGATGGTTCTTGATGCGGTGGTGGACTTCGCGCACCAGGGTGTCGCGCTGCCGGTCCAGGCTCTCCTGCCGAGCCGCGTCCTCGCGCTTGCGCTGGGTGATGTCGCGCCCGATGCCGACCAGGCCCACGACCTCGCCGTCGGCGCCGCGGATCGGAGTGCGCAGCGTGAGCCGGTGGCGCACGTGGCCAGCCGATCGAATGACTTCCTCCACGTTCGATGCACGGCCGCTCGCCATCACCCGTTCGCTCAGGCTGCGGCTCTTGCGTGCGGTTTCGTTGTCGCCGAGGAGCTCCGTGACGGAACGGCCGATCACGGCGTCCAGGGCCAGGGGGCGACCACCGAAGAAGCGCCCCAGGGACTGCAGCCCGGCCGGGTTCAGGTACTCCAGGCGATGCGATCGGTCGAGAATGAAGATGTCGTCGCAGCTGTTCTCGGTGACGGTTCGCAGCAACTCCTCGCTCGCGCGCAGGGCCTCCTCCGCCTCCTTGCGGAGCGACACGTCGCTGGACATGCCGACCCACGCAAGCAGCTCCCCGACATGGTCCAGCATCGGCACGGCCCGGGTATGCGCCCAGCCCATGGTTCCATTCTTGCGCAGCACACGATGCTCGATGTCGAGCACCTCGCGCGAGGCAATCGCGTTGGCGATCGCCGATCGCGCCGCGGCGTGGGCATCGAGCGGGAGAAAGCGCCGCATCCAGTCCTCGGTGGCGAGCTGCGCCTCGGTCACGCCTCCGCGTCCGACCAGGGACTGCATCGACGACCAGTCCGGGCTCATCTGGAACACGACGTCCGAAGTGGCCGCCACCAGCGCGCGAAAATACCGCTCGCTGTGAGTCAGCGCGCAATCTCCTCGCCTGCGCTCATGCGGCACGTCCCCACTATCCGGGTCCGGCCCCGGACACGCGCCACTGCCCGGAGCGACCACGATCCGCAAGACCTCGCGCCATCGCCCGCTGTCGTGCGGGTCCTCCAGCCACCGTAGCAGCGGGGTCTCTTCGAGGGCCCCGACGGGTTGTTCGTTCAGTTGCAGCGCGTCAGGCATGGTTCGATTGCTCCAGCTCCGCCACGACTGCCGCGCAGTGATCCCCGAGCTTGCGCCGCTGCCGGCGCGCCGCGTCACGCAAGGACTCGAAGGCCTCCTGCTCCGACAGGCCTTGCCGGGCCATCACGATGCCGATGGCCATGCTCGTGTAGCGGGAGTCCTCCAGTGCGCGCTCGAGTTGCCGCTTGGCGGCGACCAGGCCGCCCAGGTCGCGCGCGCGCGCCAGCGCGGTCTCGATGGCAGGCCGCAGACGCGCCGGATCGACCGGCTTGACCAGGTAACCCAGCGCCCCCTCGCGAACGGCCTCGGCCACCTCCTCGGGCTCGTCGTAGGCGCTCAGGAACAGGCTGCGCAGCCCATGGCGCCGCTCCAGCAGGTGCGCCAGCTCGACCCCCGACAGCGTGGGTATGCGTACGTCGAGGATCGCGATGTGAAAGGGCTGCTCGGCCGCGCGGACCAGCGCCTGTTCGGCCGAGTCCGCCACGGCGACCAGGTAACCCGCCATGCGCAATCCCTCGGCCAGCGTGGCCAGGGTGAGACGGTCATCGTCGACAAGCAGCAGACGGGGCGTGGGCATCGTGGGGCCACCTCTACGTCGACGGCGCGCGGCTCACGGCAGCGGGCGAGCGCCATGCGACGAACCTGCGCCGCGGCAGCTTCAGGGCTTGCACACGCCGTGCGAGTCGGCCCGTGCGCCCGCCGGAGGGTCGGGCAGGTGCATCGAGGCCAGCGCAGCGCTGTGATGCTGCGGGAACGGTGTACGCCCGGCAGCATAGCAGTTGGAGGCCAGCAGATAGGCGATCACGTCCGCGTACTGCGCCGCATCCAGCGAACCCGGATTGTTGAAGGGCATGTTCTGGGTCACGATGGTGCGCAGCACGCCCAGGGTCCAGCCGTTGTTCTGCGCGGTGGACAGGAAATCGTGCCCCGCCAGCGCCGGCGCGGCCACTCCCTGCAGCTCGCTGCCGTGGCAGCTCACGCAGAACTTCTGGTAGACCGGCTTGCCGGCCTGCGCCTGCGCCGCGGTGAACGGCGGCGCGGCCGCCGCGTGCAGCGCAACAGGCACCCAGCCCGCGGTGGACCCGCCGGGATGCCATACCGCGGACTCCATGCTCGGCGCCTGGGCCATGCGATACGAAACCTGACGCAAGGCAGGCGCGCGCGATGCCCGCAGTGCCAGGGCCTGCCCGGTGCCGTCGTGCCAGGATTGCACGGCCGCGCGCGCCACGCATCGCGCCTGCGCGAGCTGCGCCGCCGGGGTGTAGAAAACCAGCATGTCTCCAGTCCTCCGCAACATGATTCCACCGGGATTGCGCAGGGTCTGCGCATTCCCGTCGAGGCGCACCGCGCGCCACAGCCAGTAGCCGTCATGCACGCCGTAGCCGGCGCGCCGCGGCGGGGCGCAGGCGTCCAGGTGCTGCGCAGCTGCCGGCACCCCCAACTCGGTACTGGCCATCGCACCCCGCAGTCCACCGAGCACGTCGGGCTCGCCGGAGCGCCCGATCGCCACCTGCAGGTTGAGCAGGGCCTGCGAAACGTCGACCTCGAAGTCGGCCAGGCCGCGTGCCTGCAGCGCGTCGTCGAGGCGCCCCTCGGCGGCCAGCGTGTTGGCCTGCACGCCGTGGATCGCCGGCACCCACGGCGGCGAGCCGGCGCGGTCGAGCAAGGCGTTCAGCCGATCCTGCTCGCGGTCCAGCGCGTGGATGGCGAGCTTCGCGTCGCGCAGGTATTCGGCGGGCCCGCTGGACGTGGCCTGCTCGGCCGCGACGATCGCGGCCACCGCGGCCCGCAGATCCTTCAGCGCGCCCACCGCGAGTTCGTGGGGATCGGCCGCGGCCGGCGCCGCGGCGTGCGCCGCGCGCGCGAGGGCGAACACCATCGCCCCCGCACAGGCCGCCTTGCTCCAGGACGTCGTGCTCATCGGACCAGGCGTCTGCCGGGTCGTCACCACGAGAAGACGCAGGGCCGCCCCAAGTCTTCTCGTACCCCTCGGGGGGCAGGCCGGGCCCGGCCCGGCCGTGGGGGCTCTCATTTCCCCAGCGCGAACAGCGTCAGCTCGGTCCGCTGCGTCTTCGGCATGTCGGGCAACTGCTGGTTGCCCGCCGGGCCCGAGGCCACCGCGAGCATCTCCTGCCCGTCCTGCTCGAAGGCCACCGGCGCGGCGATGATCGGCGCCCCGGTCTGGTAGGACCACAGGGTCTTGCCGGTCTTCGCGTCCACCGCGACGAAGTCGCCGTCGAGCTTGCCGGTGAACACCAGCCCGGTCGACGTGGCCAGCGCGCCGCCGGCCATCGGCAGCGCGGTGTGGTCACGCCACGCGAACACCCCGGTGTCGATGTCGATCGCGTTGAGCTGTCCGGTGCTGGGGCCGACGAACTTCGGGAAGGCTCCGCCGAGGTAGAACTGGCCCGCGATGTAGGTCACGTTGCGGGTCGAGCGCCAGAAGCCGCACTCGTTGCTGGTGGGCAGGTACACCATGTTGGTCTGTGGATCGTAGGCACCGCCGTTGAACTCCACGCCGCCGTTGGTGTTCGGGCAGGCCACGTCACCCTTGAGGTCCGGTTCGGTGTTCTGTCCGTACTGCATGCTCACGCGCAGATGGTTCACCACCTTGCCGGTGCGCGCGTCGAGCAGCCAGAAGTTGCCGCCCTTGTCCCCGTCGGCGACCAAGTGCATCGACTGGCCGTGCACCTTGCCGTCGAACAGGATCGGCGGCATCGTCGGATCCCAGTCGTGGGTGTCGTGGGCGATGAATTGGTGGTACCACAGCAGACGCGGTTTGGCGCCGTGGATGTCGATGGCCAGCAGGCTGTCGCTGTACAGGTTGGAGCCCTTGCGCACTCCGCCGTTGAAGTCCGGCTGCGGGTTGCCGGCGTTCGCGTACAGCACGCCGTCATGCACGTCGATGGCCATCGGCGCCCACACCGCGGCGCCGCCGCGCTTCCAGCTGTCGCCGCTCCACGTGTCGTGGCCGGGCTTGCCCGGACCCGGAACCGTCTGGAACTTCCACAGGCGCTTGCCCGTCTCGGGATCGAAGGCGGAAATGTTGCCGATGCCGCCCCAGTCGCCGTTGGACACGCCCAGCAGCAGTTCGGCCTTGCCGGTGCTCGGATTGCGGTAGGGCAGCGGGTCCATCGTGTAGAAGGCGTTGGACGGGTTCGACACTTCGACCTTGTTCCACACCACCTTGCCGGTCTCGGCGTCCAGGGCGATCAGGTGTCCGTCCAGCGTGGCCAGGAACACCTTGCCGTCGAGCAGCGACACGCCGCGGTTGGCGGCGAAGGAGATCACGTGCGGGCTGTCCTGGAACTCCCACTTCAGCTTGCCGGTCTTGACGTCGACCGCGTAGACATGGTCGTGCGCCGACGTGATGTAGGCGGTGCCGTGCCAGACGATGGCCGGCGCCTCGATCGGCCCGTTGTCCGAGATCTTGAAGGTCCACACCGGCTTGAGCTGCGCGACGTTGCCGGGCCCGACCTGGTCCAGCTGCACGTAGCGCTGGTTGTCATAGCTCTTCGCCGGCAGGATCCAGTTCTGGTTGTCCGCCCCGGTCGCCGAATACTGATGAATCGACGGGGTCGACGACATCGCGGCGTCGGCGGGTGCCGCGCCCTGCCATGCGACGGCAGCCACCGCGGCGGCTGCACCCAGTGCCCAGCGGCACGCGGCCGCCTTGTTCTTGTGTTTCATGGAGAGTCTCCTCGTGCGATCGCGATGAATGCGACTGGAGCGGCCAGTCGACGAACAAAACCTGCGTCGGCAGCCGGTCAACGCGGCTTGTTCGCATCCTTGCTTTTCTCGCAGGCGGTTGCAGTGTAGGCAGCCGCAGGGTTTTCGCGCTGCGCGCTGCGATGCAGCACGGCACATCCGTTGCGGCGCCGTCCGCAAGCCGGGGGGCCCCGGAAAATGCCCAGGAAATCCGCACCTTGCGACAGACTCGCCGATGTCTTGTGGACCGCTTCGGGATCTCCCTCGGGTTATCCCCTGAAAAATCCATGAATTCCTGTAACCGGACTTTCCCCGCGTTACACGGGCATCTCGCGATTTACATCGAAGCCCCGAAGAATTATTTAGTGCCTATTTACTTATATAACTCGCACGCCTTCGCGAACGCGTTCCCGAGGAGTCACGACACCCGCTCGGCCGCGCTCGCCGAGCCCGCATCGACGCCGCCGTCCGGGGCGCTTCGCGCGCGCAGCCTGGCGTCGCCTTGCAGGATGTCCTCGAGTTCCGCACCGGCCTGGCGCGACAGCGCGATCAGCGCGGACTGGTCGTGGTAGACGGCCTGCTGGCGATCCAGCAGGCGCAGGTCGTGCTGTGCGAACACCTGTGCGAAGGCCTCGGCGTCCAGTCCGGGCTCCACCACCCGCAGCGCGCACTTGCCCATCTCCAGGCTGGACCCCCAGGTCTCGCGCAGCACCTGCTTCACCCCCATTTCCCGCAGGCGCATCAGATGGGTGCGGTTGCGCGCGCGCGCGATCAGCGGGATGTCGGGGAAATGCATGCGCATCAGCTCGGCGATGCGCATGCTCGATTCCACGTCATCCACCGCGAGCACGAACAGCCGCGCATGCTCGACCCCCGCCGCGCGCAGCAACTGCAGGCGACTGGCGTCTCCGTAGTAGATGCGGTTGCCGAAGCGGCGCACGAAGTCCACCTGCTCCGGGCTCGAGTCCAGTGCCGTGAACGCCACCCCCTGCGCGTTGAGCATGCGCCCAACCACCTGTCCGACGCGTCCGAAGCCGGCGATCAGCACCGGGCGGCCCGGTTCGTCGATGGGGCTGAACGGCGGCGCCTCGCGACGCTGCAGCCACGGTCGCAGCAGCCTGTCGTGCGCGATCAGCAGCAGTGGCGCCAGCGCCAGGCTCACGGCCACCGCGGCGGTGAGCACGTCGGCAGTGCCCGGCGCGAGCAGGCTGCCGCGCGCGCTGGAAAACAGCACGAAGGCGAATTCGCCGCCGCAGGCCAGCAGCACCGCCAGCGGCCGCGCCACGTCCGGCGCGCCGCCCACCGCGCGCCGCCCCAGGTACAGGGTCAGCGCCTTGAGGCCCACGATGCCCGCGCCGAGCCCGCCGATGAGCAGCGGGCGCTGCGCGAACAGACCCAGCGGCATGCCCATGCCCACCGCGATGAAGAACAGCCCGAGCAGCAGGCTCTCGAAGGGTTCGATCGCCGCTTCGAGCTCGTGGCGGAACTCGGAATCGGCCAGCAGCACCCCCGCCAGGAAGGCGCCGAGCGAGGCCGACAGGCCCACCGCGCTCAAGCCCACGCCGATTCCCACCGCGCCCAGCAGCGCGGCGGCGGCGAACAGTTCGCGGTTGCCGCGACCG
>JAJYTY010000171.1 GCA_021792835.1 Pseudomonadota bacterium | reverse complement strand
ACCGCCTGTACTTCACGATCCGGGAAGGGGTCGTGGTGTTCCTGTTGACCGGCGGGAGCAAGTCCACGCAAAGCGCCGATATCCGGCGCGCCGTGAAGATGGCCAGGGAGATCTGAACCATGAACCAGAAATTCATCCCCTTCGACATCGTCAGCGAACTCGACTCGGACGAGGCCCTCGCCGAGTACCTGCGCCAGGTGTTCACCGACGGCGACTCCGACGAGATCATCCGCGCCCTGGGGCATGTGGCACGTGCTCGCGGGATGGCGAAGCTGGCCGCCGACAGCGGGCTTGGCCGGGAGAATCTCTACAACGCGCTGAAGCCGGGGGCCAAGCCGCGGTTCGACACCATCCTGCGCGTGTGCCGGGCACTGGGCATCGACCTGGTCACGCAGCCGCACGATGCCCGGACGACGGCCTGACGGCCGGGGAGCACGCCGATGAAGCGCAACCTGGCCGCTGAGTTCGCCGAAGGCTTCGAAGCACTCGCCGTAAACCGGCTCGGCCAACGCGCACTGCCGCTGCGTGAAGCCGAATCGATGACGCCGCCTTCCGATCTCATGGAAAACCTCGTCGCCCTGGAAAGGGAGCTTCACGATCCGGCTGCCCGCCGTGATCCCGCTCGCGTCGATGCGCTGCTGCACCGGGACTTCGAGGAGGTGGGGCGATCGGGCATCCGATACACGCGCGCCGAGACCATCGCTGCCCTGGCAGCGGAGGGAACGTCACGCGCCGCGATCATGTCCGATGCCTTCGCGCTCACAGCGCTGGGCGCCGATGCTGTGCTGCTGACCTATCGTACGGCCGAACGTCTGGCAGACGGCTCGGACATCAGGCATGCACACCGCTGCTCGCTGTGGCTGCGCGTCGACAGTCGATGGCAGCTGCGCTATCACCAGGCCACGCC
Organism: Pseudomonadota bacterium; assembly: GCA_021792835.1. Taxonomy (GTDB): domain Bacteria; phylum Pseudomonadota; class Gammaproteobacteria; order Burkholderiales; family Burkholderiaceae_C; genus Thiomonas_A. Next base: position 6,665 of record JAJYTY010000171.1, on the reverse strand, counting down.
CACGGCCGAGCACCCGGAGTGAGTCAGCCAATAGCACGAAGGCCCAGGGGTGCCTGGGCTTTCGGTGTTCAATCGTTGGGGTGCGGGGCGGGACGAAGATGCGAACTGGGCCGCGACGCGGACACCATGACGGTGTCCACCGAAGCGGCAGCAGCCCAGATCAAGCGCGACACCCACGCTGCGCTGATCAGCGATGCCGAGGCCGAGTTCATCCTGATGCAGATCGAGCGCGGACGCACGCGGCGCACGCGCGAGAGCAACCACCCCTACCTGCTGACCGGGCTGCTGGTCGATGGCGAGGGCCGGCCCTGGCACGGCGAGTGGGACGTGCGCAACGACAGCGGCATGTACCGGCTGGCGCATGAAAAGAAGGTTGCCGCCCACCGGGTCGACGATCCGGTGCTGCGGCGGATTCTGAACGACCTGCGGGCGCCGGAGACGGTGGATCGGCTGCTGGAGCAGATGCGCGGCCAGCTCGGCGAGGCGGACGACGCGCCGGACGGACGCGCGATCGCCGACAAGGAAAAGCGCCTGGACGGGCTGACGCGCAAGATCTCGCAGCTGATCGACCTGCAGCTGGACGCGTCGACGACTGAAACACGCCAGGCCTATGCGCGCAGCGTCGAGCAGGCGGAAGCCGAGCGGGCTCTGGTGGCGCGCGAGCTGGAGGAGCTTCGGTCCCGCCGCCAGGTGCAACGCGACGTGCAGGGGCTGGAGCGTCGCGACGTGGTCGCGTTGCTGGACGATGTGTTCGCCCGCATCCAGGGCGGGCTCGACGCCGACGACCTGGAAAAAACAAAGGCCGCACTGGGCGGCCTTGTTCATCGAATCGAGCTGGAACCGGGAGCTGACACGCTCCGGATCTGCTATCAAGTTGAACCCTTGACAGGGTTTAACTTGGCGTCCCCTAGGGGATTCGAACCCCTGTTATCGCCGTGAAAGGGCGGTGTCCTAGGCCTCTAGACGAAGGGGACAGGACGTGCTGCTGTGTACTGCTCGGTACTTCTCTTTCTTGCTTCTTTGCCTGGTTTGGTGGAGGTAAGCGGGATCGAACCGCTGACCTCTTGCATGCCATGCAAGCGCTCTCCCAGCTGAGCTATACCCCCGCAAGCAAAGACCAACATGGTAGCCGATGAAGCGCGGAGTGTGCAAGCCCCGTGGCCGGGGCGAAGCACACTCCGCGCTGTCCTGGCGGGTCGGCGCGTGCGTCGACCCCTGGCTCAATGCCGCGTCGTGGCGTCGGCTACCGGGGCCGCCTCGCCGCTGGCCGCGGCGGCGCCGGCTGCCGGCGCCGGGGCTTCCTCGGGCAGCGGCTGCGGGGCGTGCTCCAGCGCCACCTCGAGCACCTTGTCGATCCACCTGACCGGGAGGATCTCCAGGCTGTTCTTGATGTTCTCGGGCAACTCCTGCAGGTCCTTGACGTTTTCCTCCGGGATCAGCACGGTCTTGATTCCGCCACGGTGCGCGGCCAGCAGCTTTTCCTTCAGGCCGCCGATTTCCAGCACCTCGCCACGCAGCGTGATCTCGCCGGTCATGGCCACGTCCGCGCGCACAGGGATGCCGGTCAGCGCCGAGACGATCGCGGTGGTCATCGCGATGCCCGCGCTGGGGCCGTCCTTCGGCGTCGCGCCCTCGGGCACGTGCACGTGCAGGTCGCTCTTCTCGAAGGCCTCGTCCTTGATGCCCAGGCGCTTGGAGCGCACGCGTGCCACGGTGCGGGCGGCTTCCACCGATTCCTTCATCACGTCGCCCAGCGAACCGGTGCGGATGATGTTGCCCTTGCCCGGCATGCGCGTGGCCTCGACCGTCAGCAGTTCGCCGCCGACCTCGGTCCACGCCAGCCCGACCACCTGGCCGACCTGGTTCTCGCGCCCGGCCAGTCCGAAGTTGAAGCGGCGCACCGACAGGAAGTCGTTCAGGTTGTCCATGGTCACGACGACCTTGCCCGAATACTTCTTCAGCAACTGGCCCTTCACCGCCTTGCGGCAGATCTTGGAGATCTCGCGCTCCAGCGAGCGCACCCCGGCTTCACGCGTGTAGTAGCGCACGATGCCGCGGATGGCCTCCTCGGTGACCTCGAGCTCGTTGTCCTTCACGCCGTTGTTGCGCATCTGCTTGGGCAGCAGGTAGCGCTGGGCGATGTTGACCTTCTCATCCTCGGTGTAGCCCGACAGGCGGATGACTTCCATGCGGTCGAGCAGCGCCGGCGGGATGTTCAGCGAGTTGCTGGTGGCCACGAACATCACGTCGGACAGGTCGAAGTCGACCTCGACGTAGTGGTCGCTGAAGGTGTGGTTCTGCTCGGGATCCAGCACTTCCAGCAGCGCCGACGACGGGTCGCCGCGGAAGTCCATGCCGAGCTTGTCCACCTCGTCGAGCAGGAACAGCGGGTTGCGCACGCCGACCTTGCCCAGGCTTTGCAGGATCTTGCCCGGCATCGATCCGATGTAGGTGCGGCGATGCCCGCGGATCTCCGCCTCGTCGCGCACGCCGCCCAGCGCCATGCGCACGAACTTGCGTCCGGTGGCGCGCGCCACGCTCTGGCCCAGCGAGGTCTTGCCCACGCCGGGCGGCCCCACCAGGCACAGGATCGGCGCCTTGACCTTGTCCACGCGCTGCTGCACCGCGAGGTACTCGAGGATGCGTTCCTTCACGCGCTCGAGGCCGTAGTGGTCCTCGTCGAGCACCTGCTCGGCGAAGCCGAGGTCGTGCCGGACCTTGGACTTCTTCGCCCATGGCAGCGCCACCAGCGTGTCCAGGTAGTTGCGCACGACGGTGGCCTCGGCCGACATCGGCGACATCAGCTTGAGCTTCTTCAGCTCGGCGTCGGCCTTCTTGCGCGCATCCTTGGGCATGTGCGCGGCCTTGATCTTCTTCTCCAGTTCCTCGATGTCGGCGCCTTCCTCGCCTTCGCCGAGTTCCTTCTGGATGGCCTTGACCTGCTCGTTGAGGTAGTACTCGCGCTGGCTCTTCTCCATCTGGCGCTTGACGCGACCGCGGATGCGCTTTTCCACCTGGAGGATGTCGACCTCGCGCTCGAGCTGCTCGAGCAGGTTCTCCAGGCGCGCGTGCACGTCCGCCAGCTCCAGCACGGTCTGCTTGTGCTCGAGCTTGAGCGGCAGGTGCGCGGCGATGGTGTCGGCCAGGCGGCCCGGGTCGTCGATGCCGGAGATCGAGGTGAGGATCTCGGGCGGGATCTTCTTGTTGAGCTTGACGTACTGGTCGAACTGCGTGACCACGGCACGCCGCAGCGCCTCGGACTCGGCCGTCGGCTCGGGACCGTCGTCGACCAGCTCGACGTCGCAGACGAAGAAGTCGCCGTTGTCCTCGACACGCGCGGCCTTGGCGCGCTGCACGCCCTCGACCAGCACCTTCACGGTGCCGTCGGGCAGCTTGAGCATCTGCAGGATGGTCGACATGCAACCCATCTCGAACAGATCCTCGGGCTTGGGTTCGTCCTTCGCGGCGGTCTTCTGGGCCACCAGCATGATCTGCTTGCCGGCTTCCATCGCCGACTCGAGGGCGCGGATGGACTTGGGGCGCCCGACGAACAGCGGGATCACCATGTGCGGGAACACGACGACGTCCCGCAACGGCAGCAAGGGAACCGCGGTGGTGGCGGTAGGGTCCGCCGTGGTGGTGAGTTGGGATTCAGCCATGTTGGCCCCCTGAGAAGTCATGCTGCACAAATGGGGCGCCGGGCGTGGATTGCAAGCCCGCGGGTGCGGCACCCCGTGGAAAGCCTGTATGCAGTCCTTACCGGAATGCGCCGCGGGCGCGCCGGCAGGGACTGCGGGCGCTCGGCGGAAGGCTCCGCCGGCACCCGCGGACTCAGGCGCCCGCCGCTTGCGCCTTGTCCTCGAAGGTCAGCAGGGGCTTGCCGCTGCCGACGATGGTGTTCTCGTCCAGCGTGACCGTGGTCACGCCCTTCAGGTTGGGGATCTCGAACATGGTCTCCAGCAGCGCCTGCTCGACGATCGAGCGCAGGCCGCGCGCTCCGGTGCGGCGCTGCAGCGCCTTGCGCGCGATGGCGTCGAGTGCCGACTGGCGGAACTCGAGCTGCACGCCGTCCATCTCGAACAGCTTCTGGTACTGCTTGACCAACGCGTTGCGCGGCTCGGTGAGGATCTGCACCAGCGCCGCCTCGTCGAGCTCGGACAGGGTCGCGGCCACCGGCAGGCGCCCGACCAGTTCGGGAATCAGGCCGAACTTGATCAGGTCCTCGGGTTCGATCTGCTCGAAGGTCTTCGACAGGCTCTGCTCGGATTTGCTGCGCACCGTCGCGGCAAATCCGATGCCGGATTTTTCGGAACGGTTCTGGATGATTTTTTCCAGGCCGTCGAAGGCGCCGCCGCAGATAAACAGGATATTCGTCGTGTCTACTTGAATGAAATCCTGGTTCGGGTGCTTGCGGCCGCCTTGCGGAGGCACCGAGGCCATCGTCCCCTCGATCAGCTTGAGCAGCGCCTGCTGCACGCCCTCGCCCGACACGTCGCGGGTGATCGACGGGTTCTCGGACTTGCGCGAGATCTTGTCGATCTCGTCGATGTAGACGATTCCGCGCTGCGCCTTGTCGATCTCGTAGTTGCAGCTCTGCAACAGCTTCTGGATGATGTTCTCGACGTCCTCGCCGACGTAGCCGGCCTCCGTCAGCGTGGTCGCGTCGGCGATCACGAAGGGCACGTTGAGCACGCGCGCGAGGGTCTGCGCCAGCAGGGTCTTGCCCGAGCCGGTCGGGCCGATGAGCAGGATGTTGCTCTTGCTCAGCTCGACCTCGCCCGGCCTGGCGCCATGCTGCAGGCGCTTGTAGTGGTTGTACACCGCGACCGACAGGATGCGCTTGGCCGATTCCTGGCCGATCACGTACTGGTCGAGGACGTCCTTGATCTCCTGCGGGATCGGCAGTTCGGAGCGCCCCTGGCGCTCGGCCTTGTCCGCGGCGACGGCTTCGTCGCGGATGATCTCGTTGCACAGGTCGATGCACTCGTCGCAGATGAACACCGACGGGCCGGCGATGAGTTTCTTCACCTCATGCTGGCTCTTGCCGCAGAAGGAGCAGTACAGGATCTTCTCGCCGGTGGGTGTCTTTTTCTCAGCCATGGCTCGCTACTCGAAAACGGATAAGGACTCGGCCCGGACGTGGTGTCAGCTGCGGTTGGCGATGACCTCGTCGAGCAGGCCGTACTCCCTGGCCTGGTCGGCCGACATGAAGAAATCCCGCTCGGTATCGAGGGCGATCTTCTCCAGCGACTGGCCGGTGCGCTCGGCAAGAATGTGGTTGAGACGTTCGCGCAGGTACAGGATCTCACGCGCCTGGATCTCGATGTCGGTGGCCTGCCCCTGCGCTCCGCCCAGCGGCTGGTGGATCATCACCCGCGAGTTCGGCAGGGAATAACGCTTGCCCTTGGCGCCGGCTGCCAGCAGGAAGGCGCCCATGCTCGCCGCCAGCCCGATGCACAGCGTGGAGACGTCGGGCTTGATGAACTGCATGGTGTCGAAGATGGCCATCCCGGCGGACACCGAACCACCGGGAGAATTGATGTAAAGCGAAATATCCTTGTCCGGATTCTCGGATTCAAGGAACAAAAGTTGCGCAACGACCAAGTTGGCCGTGTGATCGTCGATGGGGCCGACCAGAAAGATCACCCGCTCGCGCAGCAGGCGCGAATAGATGTCGTAGGCGCGCTCGCCGCGGCCGCTTTGCTCGATGACGATCGGCACCATGCCGAGATTTCGGGTTTCCAGGGCGCTCATGGCTATGGGTTGCGATGGGATGAGTCTAGGTTAGCATGCCCCCGCCCTGTCGTCCGCAGGGTTCGCGACACCCGTCGCGCATATTGACCTGCATGTCACAAGGGGCTTTGCCGGGCCCAACGAAAAACCGCCCGGCCGTTCCCCGCCAACGGGGCTCGGACCGGACGGCCGCGGGGCGGGTCGGGCGCAGCCCGGCCCGGGGGCCCTTGTCCGCCTCAGGCGGGTGCCTGCATCAGCTCGTCGAAGCCCAGTGCGCGGTCGCTGGTACGGGCCTGCGAGAACACGTGGTCGGCGACGTTGTTCTCGATCACGATCGACTCCACCTGCGACAGGCGCTGCGGGTCGCCGTAGTACCAGCGCACGACCTCCTGCGGGTCCTCGTAGCTCGACGCCAGGTTCTCGACGTGGGCACGGATCTGCTCGGGCTTGGCGTGCAGCTCGTGCTCCTTGACCAGTTCGGCCACGATCAGGCCCAGGCGCACGCGGCGCTCGGCCTGCTCGCGGAACATGTCGGGGGCGATCGGCAGCTTGTCGGCGTCCTTCATGCCGCGCGCCTGCAGGTCCTGGCGGGCACCGGCGATCAGCTGCTCGATCTCCTCGTCGACCACGCCGGACGGCAGGTCGACCGGGTTGACCTTGAGCAGCGCTTCCATCGCCGCGTTGCGGTTGCGCGAGCTCAGGCGCGCCTTGACCTCGCGCTCGAGGTTGCGGCGGATGTCGTCGCGCAGGCGCGCCACGTCGCCGTCGGGCACGCCGAGTTCCTTGGCAAATTCCGAATTCATCTCGGGCAGCTGCGGCGCCTCGACCTTGACCACGCGCACGCTGAAGCGCGCGGTCTTGCCGGCGACCTCGCGCCCCTGGTAGTCGTCGGGGAAGTGCAGGTCGAAGGCGGGCTCCTCGCGGGCCGTGCG
>JAJYTY010000170.1 GCA_021792835.1 Pseudomonadota bacterium | reverse complement strand
TCTACGCGGCATGGCGCCCGCCAGTGTAGTGCCTGAGCCAGGCGGCACGGTGCAGGCCCTGTGCTATAAAGATCCGTTGCCTCGCGGGCCGGCTCGGCGCGCGCTCGGGCGCGCGGGGCGCGTCGCCCGAGCCCGGCCCGGCGTTATCTCAAGGACCGAATGAAAAAAGGCTTCTACTGGATCATGGCGGCGCAGTTCTTCTCGTCGCTCGCCGACAACGCATTGCTGATCGCCGCGATCGCGCTGCTGGTCCAGCTCAGCGCCCCGGGCTGGATGACCCCGCTGCTGAAGTTCTTCTTCACGGTCTCGTATGTGCTGCTCGGGCCTTTCGTCGGCGGCTTCTCCGACTCGCTGCAAAAGGGCCATGTGATGCTGATCACCAATCTGGTCAAGCTCGGCGGCCTGCTGCTGATGCTGTTCGGCGCGCATCCGCTGTGGGCCTATGCGGTGGTGGGGCTCGGCGCTGCCGCGTATTCGCCGGCCAAGTATGGAATCCTCACCGAGCTGCTGCCGCCGCAGCAACTGGTGGCGGCCAATGGCTGGATCGAGGGCACCACCGTGGGCTCGATCATTCTCGGCACCGTGCTCGGCGGCTTCCTGGTCAGTCGCGACGCCGCCAGCTGGCTGCTGTCGCTGCGGCCGCTGCGACTGCTGCACGTCGATACCCAGGCGGGGGCCGCGCTGGCGATGATCGGGGGGGTCTACGTGGTCGCCGCGCTGTGCAACCTGCGCATCCCCGACACCGGCGCGCGCTACCCGCACCAGACAGCCAACCCGGTGCGCCAGCTGCTCGAGTTCGGCCATGGCATGCGCGTGCTGTGGAGCGACCGCCTGGGACAGATCTCGATGGCCGTGACGACCCTGTTCTGGGGGGCCGGCGCGACCCTGCAGTTCATCGTCATCAAGTGGGCCGAGGCCGCGCTCGGCCTGAACCTCAGCAACGCCGCCGTGCTGCAGGCCACGGTCGCCTTCGGCGTGGCGCTGGGCGCGATGCTGGCGGCCAGCCGGGTGCCGCTGAAGAACAGCCTGCGCGTGCTTCCGGTGGGCCTGGGGATGGGCGTGATGTGCATCATCGTGGCCCTCTACACGCGTGACGTGGTCCCGGACCTGGAGTTCGCCGTCGGGCGTCTGCAGGTGCCGCTGTACCTGCTGCTGGCAGGGGGGTTCATGGTCGCCATCGGCGCCATGGCCGGCTATTTCGTGGTGCCGATGAACGCCCTGCTGCAGCACCGCGGCTACGTGCTGCTGTCGGCCGGGCATTCGATCGCCGTGCAGAACTTCAACGAGAACCTCAGCGTGCTGGCAATGCTGGGCATGTACTCGCTGCTCATCGGCCTGAACCTGTCGGTGCGCACGACCATGCTGCTGTTCGGGGCGTTCATCGTGGTCAGCATGTGGCTGGTGATGCGCTGGAACGCCCGCAACATGCGTCAGCGCGACTGGACCCAGCTGATCGGCGAGCCGCGCCATTCGACGCAGGGCTGACGGAGCACGCGATCATGGACGACCTGCGCATCGGTCCGCTGCTGCTGCCGCTGTCGCCGCTGCTGTTGCTGCTGGGCTGGTGGGCGGCGCAGGTCGTGGCCCGCGCGCTGGCGCGCCACGACGGGGCGCAGCCCGCACGCGTGCAATCCGCATGGCTGGCCGCGGGGCTGCTCGGGCTGCTGGTGGCGCGCGTGGTGTTCGTGCTGCGCTGGCGCGCCCAGTACCACGGCCTGGGCGCGATGCTCGACCTGCGCGACCGGGGTTTCGATCCTTTCGCCGGCTGGATCGCCGCCGCGCTGGTACTGTTGGCCTGGGGGCTGTGGCGGCGCCCGCTGCGGCGGGCGCTGGCCGCCGGTTTCGCGACCGCGCTGCTGCTCGTGCTGGGCGGCCAGGCGGGGCTGCGCGCGCTGCGGCCCGCGCCGCGCCCGCTGCCGACGCTGGCACTGCAGGATCTGCACGGGCACAGCGTGGACCTGGCCGGGCTGCGCGGACGCCCGCTGGTCATCAACCTGTGGGCTACCTGGTGTCCGCCGTGCCGGCGCGAACTGCCGATGCTGCTGCGCGAGGCGGCGCGTGGCGGGGATGCGCGCATCGTGCTGGCCGACCAGGGTGATTCCCCACAGGCGGTTCGGCAGTTGCTGGATTCCCTGGGGCATGCCGATTCGCCGCAGGTGCTGCTCGACGCGCAGCGCCGGCTGGCCGCCTACTACGACGTGCCCGGCTACCCGACCACCTTGTTCATCCGCAGCGACGGGACCCTGGATCGCATGTATGTCGGCGAGATGTCGGCCGCCACGCTGCGGCAGGGGATCCGCCGGCTGCACGCGCGGACACGGTGATGTCTGCCCAACGCGCGCCACGCGGGCCGTGGCTGGCGGCCGCCGGGCTGGGCTTGAGCGCGCTGGTGTGGGGCCTGTCGTGGTGGCCGGTGCGCCACGCGCAGGCGCTGGGCGTGCAACCGCTGTGGACCACCGCGCTGATCGAAATTCCCGGCACCGTGCTGCTGCTGATGCTGCGCCCCGGCACGTTGCTGGAGGTGCTGCGCAGCCCGGGGCTGGCGCTGGTCGCGCTGGGCTCCGGGGGCGCCAACGTGTGCTTCAACCTCGGGGTAGCCGCGGGCGACGTGGTGCGCGTGGTGCTGCTGTTCTACCTGATGCCGGTGTGGGCGACGCTGCTGGCGCGCGCGGTGCTGCGCGAGCGCATCGGAGTCGCCGGCTGGTCGCGTCTGGCGCTGGCGCTCGGCGGCGCGCTGCTGGTGCTGTGGCCGCGCGACGGCGGCTGGCCGGTGCCCCACCACGCCGCCGACTGGCTGGGGCTGTGCGGCGGCATGTTCTTCGCGCTCAACAACGTGATGCTGCGCCGCTGCGCCGGCGCATCGGCCGCGGCCGGCATGCTGGCGATGTTCACCGGAGCCCTGCTGTGCAGCGCGCTGCTGGGCGGGTTGCTGCTGCAGCTGGGCGCGATCGCGGTACCCCCGGCGCCGCGCGTCGCGTGGTTGCTGCCGGTGGGCTTGCTGGGATGCGCGCTGGTGGCCGGCGGCTTCGGGTTGCAGTATGGCGCGGCGCGCCTGAGCGCCGGCCTGACCGCGCTGGTCATGATGCTGGAGATCGTGTTCGCAAGCCTGAGTTCGGCGCTGCTGGGCGCCAGCCACCCGGGTTTGCACGCCGCGGCCGGAGGCGCGCTGATTGCCGCCGGCGTGTTGTTCGGTGCCATGGCGGAGGCCAGGGCGCGTGCGGCAGCGCCCGACGAAACGTACGATCCACGATCGCACGGCGCCGCGCAAGCACCGCCCAGGAGGCCCACATGACTGCCCCGACCCCGACCCCGACCCCGACCCCGAGTCCGAACCCTTCCCCGGGCCCCGACGACCCCGCGGCTTGCGACGGCGTCGCGCGCCCGACGTCGAACCCCGGCAGCGCCTTCGATTTTCGCGCGCTCGACATCGGCGGGCACGAACAATCGCTCGCCCGGTGGCGCGGCCAGGTACTGCTGGTGGTCAACACCGCCAGCGCCTGCGGTTTCACGCCGCAGTATGCCGGGCTGCAGGCGCTGTACCACGCGTATCGCGGACGCGGCTTCACGGTGCTGGGTTTTCCGTGCAACCAGTTCGGCGCGCAGGAACCCGGCACGGCGGCGCAGATCGCCGCGTTCTGCGAGACCAACTACGGCATCGAGTTCCCGCTGTTCGACAAGGTCGACGTCAACGGCTCGCACACCCACCCGCTGTGGCGCTGGTTGAAGGAACAGGCCAGCGGCGTGCTGGGTACCGAGGCGATCAAGTGGAACTTCACCAAGTTCCTGGTCGGGCGCGACGGCCAGGTGATCCGGCGCTACGCGCCGCAGACCCAGCCCGACGCGCTGCGTGCCGACATCGAGATGGCGCTGGCCTTGCCGGTTCCGGGCTGAGGCGAGGCCCCGTGCGCGGCCGGCGTCCCGCCGGCACGCGAGCTTCAGTCCTTGTCCTTGCCGCGCAGCGCCACCAGCGGCTGCACGGTGGGCGCGCGCAATTGCGCGCGCTGCTGCGGCATCTCGCGCAGCGGCTCGACCTCGCGCAGGGTCTGCAGGCTGCGCACCGCCAGTTCCTGGTAGGTGCGGGTGCCCTCGGCCTTCCACGCCATCTCCTGCTCGGTCAGCGCGCGCTTGATGCGCGCCGGAACTCCGGCGACCAGCGTGCGCGGCGGAATCACCATGGCCGCGGGCACGAAGGCGCAGGCGGCGACGATGGCCTGTTCGCCGACCTCGGCGTCGTCCATCACGACCGCGTTCATTCCCACCAGCGCGTCGCGATGCACGATGCAGCTGTGCAGCACCGCGCCGTGTCCGATGTGCCCTCCGGCGTGCACCACCGTGTCGTGCCCGGGAAAACCGTGCATCACGCAGGAGTCCTGCAGGTTGCTGCCTTCGTGCAGCACGATGCGCCCGAAATCCCCGCGCAGGCTGGCGCAGGGCCCGACGTAGCAGCCGGCGCCGACGACGACGTCGCCGATCAGCACCGCGCTGGGATGCACGTAGGCGGTGGCATGGACCACCGGGACGACGCCGTCGATGGAGTAGCAGGGCATGGCGGATTCGGGGGGAATGGGGGACGGTGGACAGCGGGCTTCGGGTTTGTCCGGATGCCCCGCAGTCTTGCCCGGGGCAAAGTTTCCAGCCTAGTATTGACCGACCGGTTGGTCAACAATATTCGCTGTGCCGCCGCTTCACGATGGACTCCATGACTTCTTCCGATGCTGCGGTGCTGCTGTGCGAGCGCGAAGGCGCCGTGCTGACCCTGCGCCTGAACCGGCCCCAGGCGCTGAACGCGCTCAACGGCGAACTGTGCTCGACGCTGCTGCGCGAGCTCGACGCGGCCGCTGCCGACCCGCAGGTGCGCTGCGTGGTGCTGGCGGGGGCGGGGCGCGCGTTCTGTGCCGGGCAGGACCTGCGCGACCCGGCGGTGGCTCCCGGCGATGGGGCCAAGGATCTCGGCGAGGTGGTCGCCACGCGCTATCGACCGCTGGTGCTGCGTCTGCGCTCGATGCCGGTGCCCACGCTGGCCGCGGTGGGCGGCATCGCCGCCGGTGCCGGTGCCGCGCTGGCCCTGATGTGCGATCTCGTGCTGGCGCGGCGCAGCGCCTCCTTCGTGCAGGCCTTCGCGTCGATCGCGCTGGTGCCCGACAGCGGCAGCACCTGGGTGTTGCCGCGCCTGGTCGGGCGTGCTCGCGCGCTCGGCATGACCCTGCTGGGCGAAAGGATCCCGGCCTCGCAAGCCGAGCAATCCGGGCTGATCTGGAAATGCGTCGACGACGAGGCCTTCGACGCCGAGGTCGGCACGCTGGCCGCGCGTCTTGCGGCGCAGCCGATGCGTGCCCTCGCGCGAACCCGCGAACTGCTCGACGCCGGCGCGACCGGCAGCCTCGAGCAGGCGCTGGACGCGGAAGCCGCGGCGCAGCGCGAACTGGGATTCGCGGCCGATTACGCGCAGGGTGTGGCGGCCTTCGCGCACAAGCGCTCGCCGCGATTCACCGATCGTTGAGCGCGGGCGCCGCCGCGCCCGCGCCGACCCGCGCGTGCCGCGACGCGGCGCGCTTCCTCGAACCCCTTGGAGATCTTCCCTTGTCCTCTTCCGCCATTCCTCCGCAGTCGGCCGCGCAGCAACTGGCCGAGCGCGTGCGCGATGCCATGCTGGCCGACGACCACGCCACGCGGGCGCTGGGAATCGAGATCGTCGAGGTCGGCCCCGGACGCGCGCTGGCGCGCATGGCGGTGCGGCGCGACATGCTCAACGGTTTCGGCATCTGCCACGGCGGACTGATCACCACGCTGGCCGACACGGCCTTCGCCTATGCCTGCAACTCGGCCAACCACGTCACCGTGGCCGCCGGGGTCGGCGTGGACTTCGTCGCGCCGGCGCACGAGGGTGACGTGCTCGCGGCGCTGTGCGAGCAGCGCACGCAGCAGGCGCGCACCGGGGTCTACGACGTGGTCGTGAGCAACCAGCACGGGCATGTGGTGGCGCTGATGCGCGGGCGCTCGCACCGCCTGAAGTCGCGCCAGGTGGTTCCCGACGAGCAGGGCGCCGACCAGCCTTGACACGCAGCCAGGAGGAGACAAGCATGAACCAGCCCCGAGGCGCCGGCGGCGCCGCGCTCGAAGCCATCGAGACCGCCAGTCGCGACGAGATCAGCGCATTGCAGTTGCAGCGCCTGCGCTGGACGCTGCGGCATGCCTACGACAACGTCCCGCACTACCGCCGTGCCTTCGACGCCTGCGGCGTGCACCCGGACGACCTGCGCAGTCTCGATGACCTCGCGCGCTTCCCCTTCACCACCAAATCCGACCTGCGGTGCAACTACCCCTTCGGCATGTTCGCGGTGCCGCGCCAGCAGGTGGTGCGGGTGCATGCATCGTCGGGCACCACGGGCAAGCCCACCGTGGTCGGCTATACCCAGCGCGACATCGACACCTGGGCCGGGCTGGTCGCGCGCTCCATCCGCGCCGCCGGAGGCAAGCCCGGGGATATCGTGCACGTGGCCTACGGCTACGGTCTGTTCACCGGTGGCCTGGGCGCGCACTACGGTGCCGAGCGACTGGGCTGCACGGTGGTGCCGATGTCGGGCGGGCAGACGGAAAAGCAGGTGCAGCTGATCCGCGACTTCCGCCCCGACATCATCATGGTCACGCCCAGCTACATGCAGGTGATCATCGAGGAGTTCGCGCGCCAGGGCCTGGACGCGCGCGAGAGCTCGCTGCGGGTCGGCATCTTCGGCGCCGAGCCGTGGACCGAGGCGATGCGCAGCGAGATCGAGCACAAGGCGGGGATGCGCGCGGTGGACATCTACGGCCTCAGCGAGGTCATGGGCCCGGGCGTGGCCAGCGAATGCGTGGAGACGCAGGACGGACCGGTGATCTGGGAGGACCACTTCTACCCGGAAATCGTCGACCCGCAGACCGGCGAGGTGCTGCCCGAGGGCAGCGAGGGCGAACTGGTGTTCACCAGCCTGAGCAAGGAGGCGCTGCCCATCGTGCGCTATCGCACCCGCGACCTGACGCGCCTGCTGCCGCCCAGCGCGCGCGCCTTCCGCCGCATGGGCAAGATCGTCGGGCGCAGCGACGACATGCTGATCGTGCGCGGGGTCAACATGTTCCCGACCCAGGTCGAGGAGATCGTGCTGCAGCACGAGATGCTGTCCGGGCAATACCAGATCCACATCAGCCGCGAGGGCCCGCTGGACAAGGTGGAGATCCACTGCGAGGTGCAGCCGGACCATGCCCAGGTCGGCGAGGCCCAGCGCGAGCAGATCGCGCAGTGGGTGGCGCACCGCATCAAGACCATCGTCGGCGTGAGCACGCGCGTGGTCGTGCTGCCTCCGGATTCGCTGGAGCGCACGCTGACCGGCAAGGCGCGGCGCGTGTTCGACCACCGGCCGCGCGTGGCCTGAGACCGCGACATGGCCCGAGGACGAGCTCCGCAATACGACGAGCAGCGCGCACTGATCCTGAACCAGGCGGCGCGGCTGTTCGCGCAGCAGGGCTTCATGGCGACCTCGATGAACCAGGTCGCCGACGCCTGCGGGCTGTCGAAGGCCGCGCTGTACCACTACTTCCGCGACAAGTACGCACTGGCCGC
>JAJYTY010000169.1 GCA_021792835.1 Pseudomonadota bacterium | reverse complement strand
GCCGTTTTTGCGGCCGCCATCGGCGACGAATGTGGCGTCGGGCGGCGTGTTGGTTTCGCGGAATCGCTGGATGACGGATTGTGCGATCGGCGCGGTGTGATCGGGATCGGGATGGGCTTGCATCTGCATGGTGCGTACTCCTTGGGTCACGGGCGGAAATGCCCACGACCACGATCGCACACCATCAGTGTTCGGCAAGTGGCGTTGCCGCCGTGTCCGGGCAGCGCCATAACCGAAGGACGGGAAGGTTCACACCGTGAGCAAGATTCTTCCTATTCCGCGAGCAAGAATTTTGCAGGGTACCATGCAAAAATTAACCCCACGACCTTTCGACCGAGGGGTTAGGACGTGCCGCATGCACGTGCGCCTCGGGCATGAGGCTCACTGGCGTGAACTGGTGGTAGCAGAAAGCCAGTGCTTGAAATGTAGGATCGCGCGGATCCGATTGTCAAGTCGTTTGTGGTGCAGACGCCGCAAGCAATGCGCTCCACATGCGCAAGCTCGCCAGACGCGCGATGTCGATGGCGGCGCCTGGAGAGATCGGCTCGGCGTCAGGGCACGGCGTGGCGCGCCGGTGGACATCAACTTTGATGCCGGAGTGGTCAGTATCACTGGGCCGCAGGAGCAGGATGCCGCTGCGCGGGGATGGCAATACGTCGGTCAGATCTGGCACCCAGATGGCGGCAGGCATCGCGTAGTAGTGTTTCCAGACACGCCGCGGCCATTCGCGCGGCCGACCGCGCTGGGAGCCATCCCAAGGCCCATCCGTTAGCCAGTCCCAGGTGTGATACCACTTGTCCTTCCGCGCGTCGGAGCGCAAGTCAGCGCGACTGATCTTGATCTCGACGTCGATGACGCGCAGGTGCCTAGTGACGACAAGCAAATCGCACTCGTGGCCGGTCCAATTGCAGTTTGGCACGACCACGACGGAATCGGCGATGAAGACTTGGTGCGCCAGCGCTGCAGCGATGCGCTGCTCGCTCCAAGACGAAGCCGCAGATTCATCGACGCTGGCGGGCATGCGATGGGCGCGCACAACGCTCACGCCTGGACCTCCGGTCTGGCACAGCGGGATACCGCCTTACTCACGCCCTGAGCGGCTCTGCATCGGCGAGACATGGCGCGCGTGGAAGACATCCACGACCATGTAGGTCACGCACCCGATCGATCAGAGGCCCGCACTCCATCCACTGGAGCCCGATACGCGGGGTCCGATTTTACGGCGTGCGCGTAGTCCTCGGCGCGCTCGTGGCGCAAATAAGCGTCATATGCATCATCGAGGCTGTAGCCGTCCGCTGTGCCGGCTGCGCGCGAATTCGCGGCATTATCGCCATCGAGGTCGTGTCCGAGGATTGCCTCCGCGCGGCGGACCCAAGCAAGCCACGCTGCGTCACTCTCAAGCTGTGCGGACTCACTTGCGGCGAAATCCATGAAGGCGTGGTCGTAGGTGACGTTCATTTCTGCTCTCTGCGCCGGGCGTCTCCCAGCTCTGTGTGTGCAGTATTCGACATTATGCCCAATGGTCAAGCCCAGCGTCTGGCGTGTCACACTCCAGGGCCGCGAGCTCACCCGCCTCATTCAACGCGAGGATCAGGGTGCCTTCCAGTCCGAAGTGCGCTTCGGCGGCGCGAGTTCGCCGAGCGTGAGGCGACCATGTGCTGGCGGCATGTGCGGTCGGCGTCGATGGGGCTAAAGCCGCGATCGAGGATCTGGTGGACCGGGACGCTCGTGGCCGACGGCCGGATCGGATCAGCGCAGAAGGCGTGGCGGGCGTCGGAATGTACGCCGTCAATAATCCGGCAAGCCGAACATCGTTCTTTTCGGCTTCGGCTTGTTCACCTTCCACTTCGCCAGCCGCGCAGCTGAGTAGCGCTGCGGTGCGTTTCCGTTGATGGACGCGCGCACCCAGCGGTGCTCCGGGTTGATCTCCACGACAACGACCGGGTACAGCGCTCCGCGCCGAAGGGTGGTGTTGCCCATCTGCTGCCGAATGACCGCGTAGAGGGTCTGTCCGACTTTCAATCGCGTGATGGTTGCCATGATCGAAGGCTCCACGGGGGTGATGGGGGCGGGGATGGGCGTCTGTGGGGCAACGTCAGGTCGTGAGCCGGGGTGCCGTGGCGACGCGTGTGATGTGGATAGCCGTCCGCACCACCTGGCCGGCGAGCGCGCGTTCGTCGGCGTACCCCATGCCGACGATCTCGAAGGCCCGCCCGGTGGCCGGCGTGGATCCATGCATATAGTAGTAGCCATCATCGCGCCGGAATGCGGTGCCGAACCAGCCATCCCGTTTTGGCTCGCCGTCTCTCCCGCGTTCCACCGCGGCGTACCCGAAGGGCAGCCCGTCTCGTCCGATGAAAGTGACGACGATGTTGTGTGTGTTGCGCTTGACGGTGAAGGCGCCATCGGCAGCGCCGACGTCATGCGCCCGACGGGCCGGAATGTACCGCTTGCCGCCGACGTCGAGCATGGCGGGTTCTTGGCGGGCGGAAGTGGTGTGCATGGGCAAGCCTTATGGGGCGGGAGACGCATTGAGTCTCGCATTGGCCCGCGCTGGCGCAAGCCGTGTAGCCCGCCACGCGCAAGATGCACCCCAGTGGACAAACCGTGCAGGCCGTCAAGCGCCAAGCGCGGCCTGTCAACCAGGCGCGCTGCGCAAAGGCTCACTTGTAGTTCCAGATGTGATGCAGCCATTGGCTCAGCAGAAAGACCAACCCGAGAATTATGAGGAACCCAAAGAAGCCGAGCACTTCGGCAGACGTGATGACGACGCCAGCGAAGAATCCAACCGCCGCAAACACGATGGACGCCCCGACGCCGTGCGAAGTCCATCCATAGATGAGCCCGTACACCGCTGCGGCAACCGCGATCTCTAAACGGATGACGTTCCACGTGATCAACAGCCGTAATACGGACCGACGCCGGGGCGATGAAGCCACGCCGTGCGCCGTGCCTGATGGCGCGTTCCGGCCCCACGCGAGTGCCTCATCGAAGGCGGCGACGTAACGGTTCATGTCCGCCGGGGTGGATCCGTCATGCACGAACTGGTTGCGGACTCGCCCGGCGTAGAGGATCGAGTTGAAGATGTTGGCGGGGATGAAACTCTGCACGCTGCGGGCGCGCTCGATCAACCTGCCGCGCAAGCACGCCGCAGCTGGCGCGCAGGCGTTCGCTGGAGCTAGGGGCGAGACTCCGACAAATCACGCATGCCTTATCACGCAATCAGGGGCGCCCAATCAACCGAATATGCGGCGGTACCAGGGGAGAGGGGCGTGCGTCGGCTGTTGGAGAGTGTCGAGATCAACGATGATCCGGGTCATGGTGGGCGGCGCCCCTGCGTGAGCCATTGGGTCGAATAGAAGCTGGCCACCCAAAATCGATGAATCGTGAAAGGCGGCGATGACCGACGCAGGATCGGGCATTGATACAGTCCATTCTCGCAAATGGGCGATCCCGTACGCATCAAGGAGCCCAGATGCTGCCGAGTAGTGTTTCAGCCAGCATACCCATCGCGAATCGAGAACCGCAAAGACCTCTTTGGAGCCGTTGACGGGCAATGAGTAACGAGCAATGCGGCTTGGGTGTGGGTACCCGCGTTCGCTCACGAGCGCAGGAATGAGCGGCTCGCCAAGCACTGCGAGAAACCGCACACGATTCTTGCCCTCGTGGGCAACAAACAATCCAAGAGGGGCAATGAAGTCATATTGAGCACTCTCGTCGGGGCGCTCCGGGTTAGCCGGCACGAGGACGGCGCTCTTGCGAGCTGAAATCTGTCGAGCGTCGAGAAACTTGATGTCCCACTTGCTACTCTCTCCGACCACAAGCGACGTCGGCACGCGCCCAGGCACTAGATCGCCGCAAGCCTGCGGGATGAACGGGATCGCCGAACGAACGAACTCCCAAGGGCCTGTGAAGGAACACGTGGCGCCGTCGGTCCTATGCTTGTAATCGACCAAGTAAGCCGCCGCCGCCCGCAATTCATCGCGCAGGTCGCCGCCAAAGATCGGATGCATCTCGGTCACTTTCCAGTCCACGCAGAAACGCTATCGGGGATGGAGAACCCATCGCACGATGCAAAGCGCGGCGCCGCCGCGCGCAGATAGTCGATGATCTTCTCCGCGCAAACCCAGCGACGGCCAAGGCGTTCGGCGGCCATGCCAGTGCTGACGCGACCGCCGAACGGGTCGACTACCAGGTCGCCAGGCTCGGTCAGGAAGCGGATCAGGAAGTCAGGGATCGAGAGCGGCCACCCTGCCCCGTGCACTGGCAAGCCAAGGGCACGCGCATCGCTGCGGTACTTTGCTGCGTCAGCGCACTTGTGACCGCAGGTGATGACGTTGCGCGGGATGCGGCCGGCGGTTGGCGTGCCGAAGCGCCCCGGGTGAATCCGGTACGCGCCATCGCTGTAGCTGGCGCAGCGTGATTCACCGCCTCGTGCCTGCAAGGCAGCGTGTCTTTCGGTGTGCGGTTCGAGAACGCGCCGGTTGTTGGAGCGCGCGCGCGCAGGGTCTGGCGAAAACCAATAGATGGGTTCATAGCCGACGTTGAGGTGCTGACGAGTCATGCTTGCCCAGCGTACAGGGCCAGGCGCCTTGGACGGGTTGGACCAGACCAACCGGTCCATCAGGTGCAGACCGAGGCGGTCGTGCAGCGCGAGCACCAGGCGCTCAAGGCAGAGCGAGCGGCCGGGCGAGTTGGCAAGGAAAATGTCGTTCGATAGATTGAGGGCTATAGATCCACTCGGCGCGAGGTTTCGCACCAGCGGCTCGAACACGCGCAAGATGAAATCGACGTACTCGGGCTCGGTCGGTCCGCCGTACGCCCGCGCCTTGGCCAAGGGATACGGGGGCGAGGTCACCACCAGGTGGATTTCCTCGCGCAACGCGCCGAACACGTCCATGCAGTCGCCCCAGATCGCGACGCCGAGGCGCGTCGAAAACGCGACCAGGCGGACGCCGGCCAGGGGTTCGTGCAGTCCATTCTTCGTGGTGCTGACGAACCGCCACACGCCGCGCGCATCGGCATGCTCGATGACGCCGGCTTCCTTGAGCGTCTGCTGGTGCCAACGCATCGCGCGCCGGATCAGGTTGTGCTTCTGGCCGGAGCGGCCGATCGGCGTGCGCTCGTCCAGGGCCTTCGGCGGGATGTTGGCGCGCGCCGCCACCGCGGCATAGAGATCCGCATTCGAGATCGGCGTCTCGCCAGCGTCGCAGTAGGCGGCGGCAACGTGCGCGAAGAGCTCGCCCTGGCGGCCGATGATGCCGGTCATTGGTTCGGCCTCCGCTTTGGCATCTTGCAGGAATCGGTTGCCTGCTTCGTCTTCCATCACGTTCTCCAGGCGGATTGCTCGCGCATCAGCGATGCGTCGCGCTCCCCTGAGTTCTACCCCACGCCGCCGCTACGGCAAGAGCAGATCCACCGTTACCGCTATCCAGCGAGCGCCGCCTCGATTGACTCGAACCGCTTGACGAGTGGGTGATTGATCCACGAGCCGATGGGCCTGCAACTCCGTGGCTCGAGCGCCACGTCACGCGCCAGCACCAGGCGGATTGGCTTGCCAGCGGCGATCGCCATGCCAACCTCGACAAGCGCGCCCTTCAAGGTAAAGTCGGCCGTGCAGGCAAAGACGACCACGTGCGTGGCGGCTGACACATCTTGGCGGATCCGCTCCCACAGCACGCCGAAGTCCTCGGTATTCCCTGCCCCGGCCTCATCGATCCATGAAGCGATGATGGGCACACCAGCGGCTCGTGCTGTTTTCCACATCGCGGCGTGATGGGCGCGCGAGCACACGTACAGGCGGCGGTCCGCCAGAGGATCGGGCGCGCGCTGGATCACCGGCTCGAGAATGTCGAGAGCAACGCAGCCATCTTCGAGTAAGTCTCGCGCGCGATGCCGCGCCCGCCACGCCACTGCGGACACTCAGCATCCATCGTCGCGCAGAGATCGTCCCAGGCGTCCACCAGCGCCGCCCAGATCGGGGATGCCACACGCATCTCGCCTAGCCGGGCCTGAAGGGAAGGAGCCTGCTCCAGCAATAGCCGGCACCGCCGCAAGTCATCCGGGTCAAACGGATGCGACACGGGGTCATCGTCATCGCGCAGGATGTTCGGGCGCACGCCGGTGAGACGATAGAAGATCGTGGCGGATGACATCCCGTGCTCACCGGTGGCCAGCCATTCGGCCGCAACCGGGTCCAGATATGAATAGCGCGCCTTCACGTCAGCGGCGACAGTCGGATACAGGGAAGCCTTCAGGGCATCGACATCCCGCGCGAGCCCACAGGCGAGCGTCGCGCCGGCAAGGCGGGCGAGATCCGCGTCCATCACAGCGCCGCGTCCCGCGTTCTTCAAGAGACTTGCCATGTCGGAGATCGGGATGGCGCCGTAAACCAACAGGCAGCCAGCGCGGCGTTCAACGCGATAGGTCGTTGTGCTGGGGGAATCATTCATCATCGTTCCCGGGCCGAGAGGTGAGCCAGAGCATCGAGGTCGGTTTGCTGGTCGACGCCGGTCAACGTGCAGAGGATGGGACTGCGAAGATTCATGCGGCCTCCTGGATCACGATGGGACGAGCAGTGGGCGCGGCATCCAGGTTCGCCTCGATCAGCGCGCGCATCGGCGGAGGGCTGACGCTGTTGCCGACCAAGCGAACGCTTGCGCTCTTGCTGAGCGCCCTGCCCTCCGCCGTGCGGTCGATCACGTAGTCGGCAGGAAAACCCTGGGCCCTGTAGAGCTCGGCGCGCTCGAGCATACGCATCGCCACATCCACGATGACGTAGGAGATGCCTTGCAGCTGGACGGTGACCAAGGCCAGTCGGTCGCGCGTGGTGATGGTGGCCAGGGGGTCGCCGAGATCGCCGTGTTGTCCGCCTTCGCCGTAGTAGCGCATCAGGAAGCCGGCGACGCGAAGCGCGCCGGCCTCCAGCTCCGGAGAGAGGGTGCATTCGACCACGGCGTGGTGCTCGCCGCCGGCGGTCGCGGCACCGAGCGGAGCCTGGGCGTCGGCGCCGTTGCAGTTGTTCCGCAGGGTGACCATGTTCGCCGTCACCAGGCGCTGCGTAGATCCGCTGCCGACGATCGTGCTGACCGGTTCGCGCAGATCGTGCCCGATCATGCCGGTGTTGGCCTGCTCCAGGAACGCGGTCACTACGCCCATCGCGTGAGCAGCCCCGGCAGGCCGCTTTGCGCCGGCGCCGCTGGTAATGGTGGGGAGTGGATCATCGACGGTGGCGCCATCGCTGGAACCGCGGATCTTGAGCAGGGTGGCGCAGGCCACGGCGTGTTTGATGCCACCAGCCGTGACGACGCCAAGCGGTTGGCCAAGGTCCAGTGCGCGCGGGCGCTGCCCTTCGCGCTCACCGTAGCCGACCTGGATCATAGTCGGAGCGACTACAGCAGATTCCCCGCGATGCGCGGCGGTGACGGTCGAGACAGACTCCGCACATGGATGCACGCGGCGATCCCCATGATGGGTAACCGGCACAATGAACGGCTTGCCGGACTCCAGCACGTAGCGATTGATTCCGCGCGCGATGCGTCGCAGGGTGGCGTCGGCCAGAGGCTTCTTGCGGTCAAAGATGGACCGGCATGGAATCGACCAGTCGATGCATGCGGCGGCGGGGACAAAGGGGTGGG
>JAJYTY010000168.1 GCA_021792835.1 Pseudomonadota bacterium | reverse complement strand
GAGGCGACGCGGCCCATTGGTACGCGAAACCCCGGGTTTGCTGCCGGAGATCGCAACCGGCACCGAGTGCCGGACTTGGCTTGCGCGGACCGGGCTGCACCCGGTTCGTACGTCGCGGTGGCTGCACCTCCGCGACGCCTCCAAATTTAGGCCTGCGCTCACCCAGCGTCAAGAGAAAACCAGCGAAAATTTCACGGTCATCGCGCCCCCTCCGATGCCGTCGCGAACATGCCGGGCCGACCCGGCGACTACCTGCCGTCACGTGTGCCGTCAAGGCAGGCTGACGCTCAGGCGGGCGCTGGGCGCGCAGTCCTTGTGCGAGGCGTCCAGCAGTTCCGGCGCAGCGATGAACTGGCGCACGGCGGGCACGCCCAGCTGGTTCAGCGCGTCGCGCAGCGCGACCGCGCGGCGCATGGCCAGTGCCTGCAACTGGTCGCTGCCATCCGGAATGGCTTGCAGCAGCAATTGCTGCATGGTCTGCGCCGGCACGCTGCGCGCCAGCCCCAGCGCGTCGCGCGGCTTGTCGGACAGCGCGGTGCTGCGGTAGAGCGCCGCCAGCGCCTGTTCGCGTGCATCGGCCGGTACCCGCGTGTCCTTCGCATGCGCATAGGCCTCGGCGCGGGGCAGGGTGCTGCGCCACTGCGCGAGCAGCTGGCGTTCCAGCACGGCCTGGCGCAGCGCCTGCGGCTCGGTCGCGCTGCAGGCCTGCCCGGTGATCGTGACCACCAGATGCGGCTTGGCCTTGAGCAAGGCGGCGATGTCGTGCAGCCGAGGCTGCGCGTCGCCGGCCAGGCGAGCCGAACCCGTGGCGAAGGGCACCACGTCCAGACGTGGCGGCGGCTTGCCTCCGGCCAGCAGATGGCCCATGAGGGAGAACGGCGCGGTGATCGCGCGCAGCAGCAGCTTGCCCACGGCTTCGGCGATCACCGAGCCGAGGTTGAACTCGGGGTCGTTCAGCGAGCCCGAGATCGGGATGTCCAGATTGATGTTGCCGTTGCGGTCCTTCAGCAGGTCGACCGCCAGCAGCACCGGAAGCTTGGTGGCGGTCGGGCTGTCCACGTGCGGGCCGAAGCTCAGCTGGCGCAGCACAAGCTGGTTGTCGGCGCGCAGCTTGCCGTGCGCGTCGATGTCATAGTGCACGTCCATCGACAGCAGCCCGCGCTGGATTCCGTAGCCCGCGTAACGGGTCGAATAGGGCGACAGCGGAGCCAGCTGCAGGTCGTCCACGCGCCCTTGCAGGTTCAGCTGCGGCGGCGACAGCAGCGGGTTGGCCTTGCCCGAAACGCTGACCGGGGCCGTGCCTTCGGCCACCGCGCGCAGGTCGACCTGCGCCTGGGCCGGGGAGTCGGAGGCGAAGCCGCCGATGCTGCCGTGCACGTTCGACAGGCTGGCCGAGTAGTTCGGCTGCACGAAGTGATCGCTCCAGTCGATGCGCCCACGATCCAGCGTGATCCCGCCGACGCGCACGCGCACGGGTGCTGCCGGTGCCGAGGCGGGGGCCGCCGGCGCCGCCGGCGGGGTCGCCCGCGCGGCCGCTGCGGCCGCCGCATGCTGTGGCACAGCTGGCCGGAAGACCTCGGTGACGTTGAGACGGGCCTGTCTGCTCAGGCTGAGGCGCGCGTAGAAGTCGCGCAACAGCACCTGCGCGACGTCGATGCGCGTCGCCGGGCGCGCACGCGGATCCACGCGCAGGCGCAGGCGCTGCAGTTGCAGCGCGCGCCAGCCGAGCAGGCTGGCCGGCGGCTGCAGGGTGTCGGCGGCGAAGCCGTCGACACCGACGTTGCCGTCGAAGCCCAGTCGCGGCCCCTGCGCGCCCAGGCTCAGGTCGAGCTGCCCGTCGGCATTCGCGCTGGCACGCAGTACGCGCGCGTTGAGTCGTGGCAGGTAGTCCCCCACCACCTGGGCCGGCAGTCCCCGTGCCTGGACGGTGGCGTGCAGACGCCACGGAGCCGCGCGCAGCTGTCCGCGCAGGCGCAGCACCCCGCCGCCGGCCTTGTCGCCGGCGGCAGGCGCCTGGCGCGCGTCGCGTACATGCGCCAGCAACTGCACGTCGGCCGCGCCACGCATCGGCCACGACGCATGGCGCAGATCGGCGTCGACCCCGGTCAGGGCCAGCACGACCGGCTGCGCCGGGTAGGTGTCGGCCACATAGGCGCTGCCGCCACGGATCCGCGCATCGGCAAGCTCCACGCGCCACGGCGACGCAGCGGCCGCCGGGGCGGGACGGCGGGATGCGGCGTGCGCCGGCAGCAGCCCGGCGGGGAGCAACTGGCCCAGGCTCCACGCACCGCTGGAGTCGCGCGCCAGCGAGGCCTGGGGCGCCAGCACGTCGAGCTGGCCCAGGCGAAGCACGTGCGCCGCCACGTCCACGCTGGCGTTGCGCAGTTGCAGGGCCTTCGCGCGCACTCCGGCGCCGGGGCCGGTCACCGGCTGCTCGATGTCGAGCGCGGCGGCCGCGATGCGCAGCTCGGCGGGCCTGGAGCGCCAGTCGACATGCGCATCGCGCAGACGGATGTCGCTTGCGCGGGGTCCGCTGCCCGCGGTGGCGCCATGGGGCTGCCAGCTGAAGGCCTTCCATTGCAGGTCCGGCAGGTCGACGCGCAGCAGGCCGGCTTGCCAGTGCAGGTCGATCTGCCCCTGCAAGGTGCCGGAGGGCAGCGGGGAGCCGCCGAGCAGCGGCTGCAGGTACGGGCGCGGCAGCTGCGGGTCGAGCCCCTGCAGGTGCAGGCTCGCGCGGTAGTCGGATGCGGTGGCGTCGGCCTGCCACGCGACGTCCAGGCCGTGGGGGCCGAGCAGCCGACCGCGCAGCTGCGCGGCAGCGCCTGGCTTGTCGCCTGCCGCTTCCAGCGGCCAGTCCACCGGCCCGAGTTGCATCTGCGGAACGCTGAAGTCCCAGTCGACCGCCGGCTGCACGCGGGGGTCATGCCATTGCATCCGGGTGTCCTGCACGCGGGCGCCGGCCAGATGGATCCGCCATGGCGCCGCCGCGGGAGCCGACGCGGCCACGGCCGGACCCGCCGGGGACGAAGCCGCCGACTGCGGCGCGCCGTGCGGCGCAGAAGCGGTTGGCGCAGAAGCGGTTGGCGCGGAAGCGGTCGGCGCCGGTGTCGCCGGCCGCGAGGCGTGGGCCGGCACGAGCTGGTCGCGGTCGAGCTGCAGCTTCACGCCCTGCACGTCCAGCATGCCCAGGCGTATGTCGTGTTGCAGCGGGCGTACCGAAGCCAGCTGCAGCGCGACGTCACGGATCTGCGCCAGGGGCTGCCCGGCGCGCTCGAGGTCCAGCGCGTGCAGTTGCAGCGTGCCCGACAGCGTGGGGCCGGCGGGGCCGCGCAGCGGCCATTGCAGCTGCAGCGAGGTGTCGAGGCTGCCCTGGGTCAGTCGTGCCGGCAGCGAAGCCGGCTGCATGGCGCTCCACGGCGCCAGCGGCAGCTGCCGCAGCTGCAGCTCCACCCGCAGCAGCGGGTGGGCGCCGAACACCTGGCCGGACAAGCCCAGCTTCAGCGGCGCGCCATCGAGCAGGCCGCTCGCGCTGGCGCGCAGGCCGCCGCCGGAGTCGGCCATCGAGGAAAGGTGGCTGAGTTGCAGGTGCAGCTTGCGCAGCTGCACGTCCACATGGCTGGACAGGTCCTGGTAGTGCAGGCTGCCGTCGCGCAGTTGCAGTTCGTCCAGCACGAAGACCGGAGGCGGCGCGGCCGGCGTCGCGGCGGGGCGTCGCGCCAGGCGCTGCAGGATGTCCTCGAAGTCGAAGCGTCCCGTGGCGTCTCGCACGATCCGCAGGCGCAGCCCCAGCAGGCGCACGGCGCCGAAGCGGGGATGCAGGCCCCACAAGCTGCTCCAGTCCAGGCGCACGACCCCTTCGGGAAGCACCAGCGCATCGGCATGGCCCGCCGCGTCGAGCACACGCAGGTCCTGCACGCGAAGCCGCAGGCGCAGCGGATTGAACTGGATCGGCCCGACGCGCACGACGCGTCCGATCTGCGTCGCGGCGATGCGCGGGATCTCGCGCCGCAGCAGCGCCGGCACGGTCCACGGCGAAGTGCCCAGCAGCAGCAGCACGAGCACGGCCAGGGCCGCGACGACGCGCAGCAGCCAGCGCAGGGCGGGGCGGGCGAAAGGCGGCATGATTCCCCCGATTATGGAGAAATCTCGCGCGCTTGTTGTTGATCCGGCTCCCGCACGCGTTGCTGCAACGCGAAAATCCCCGCTCGGCGCCTCTACAGCGGGCGACCCACGGGCCGGCCCGGCGGCCACAGTTGTTCGACCAGCTGCTCGGCGCGCTGGCGCGCCTGCGCGTCGGCACGGATCGGGCGGCCCCATTCGCGCGAGGTCTCGCCCGGCCACTTGTGGGTGGCGTCCAGCCCGATCTTGCCGCCCAGTCCGGCTTGCGGGGACGCGAAGTCCAGGTAGTCGATCGGGGTGTTGTCGATCAGCGTGGTGTCGCGCACCGGGTCCATGCGCGTCGTGACGGCCCAGATCACGTCACGCCAGTCGCGGATGTCCACATCGTCGTCGGTGACGATGATGAACTTGGTGTACAGGAACTGCCTGAGGAAGCTCCACAGCCCCATCATGACCCGCTTGCCGTGCCCTGCGTACTGCTTGCGCATCGAGACCACCGCGAGCCGGTACGAGCACCCTTCGGGGGGCAGGTAGACGTCGGTGATTTCCGGGAACTGCTGGCGCAGCAACGGCACGAAGACCTCGCCCAGCGCGGCGCCCAGCACCGCCGGTTCGTCGGGCGGCTTGCCGGTGTAGGTGGAGTGGTAGATGGCCTGTTCGCGGCGGGTGATGCGCTGCACCTCGAACACCGGGAACCATTCCTGCTCGTTGTAGTAGCCGGTGTGGTCGCCGAAAGGGCCCTCCAGCGCATGCAGCCAGCCGTCGATTTCCTTGAGCTCGACGCCGGTCTCGCTGTGCCCGCTCCACCCAGGCGCGGCCGGCGGGATATGGCCCTCGAGCACGATCTCGGCATGCGCGGGAACCTGCAGCGGCACCCCGATGCAGTCGGCCAGCTCGGTACGCGCCCCGCGCAGCAGCCCGGCGAACTGGTACTCGGACAGGCTGTCCGGAACCGGTGTCACCGCACCCAGGATGGTGGCCGGGTCGGCGCCCAGCGCGACGGCGATCGGGAAGGCCTGCCCCGGATGCATCGCGGCGTGGTCGCGAAAGTCCTGCGCGCCGCCGCGGTGCGACAGCCAGCGCATGATCAGCCGGTTGCGCCCGATGCGCTGCTGGCGGTAGATGCCCAGGTTCTGGCGCGGCTTGCGTGGTCCCCGCGTGACCACCAGCCCCCAGGTCAGCAGCGGGGCCGCATCGCCGGGCCAGCAGGTCTGCAGCGGCAGGGCGTGCAGATCCACCTCGTCGCCCTCCAGGCATTGCTGCTGGCAGGGCGGTCGGCGCAGCAGGCTCGGGCGCATGTCCCACACCGAGCGCACCAGCCGCAGCAGTTCGCCGGCGTCCTTCAAGCCGCGCGGAGGTTCGGGCTGGCGCAGCGCGGCCAGCACCTCGCCGATGCGGCGCAGCTCCGAGATGTCCTGCGCGCCCATTCCCAGCGCCACGCGCTGCACCGTGCCGAACAGGTTGCCGAGCACCGGCGTGGAATAGCCGGTCGGTTGCGTGAACAGCAGCGCAGGCCCCGCGCGTTGCAACATGGCGTCGCACACCGCGGTCATGTCCAGGTGCGGATCGACTGGTTGCGTGACCTCGAGCAACTCACCGCGCTCTCGAAGCATTCCCAGGAAATCCCTGAGATCCCGGTATTTCATAGAACTGGAAGTAGTAAAATGCCAAGCATTCTTGGTTGACAGGATATAAGCAGACCTTAAAATGTGGCCTGCTCACGCACGCAACATCTGGAGTCCCGCTCTGCTTGGGGTCGGGAACCGCGCCATTCTTGCAGGGCCTGTGCCCGGCGCGGCGCGTGCGGTGAAATCGCCCCGGAACCGTCCCCGGCCCCGAGCCCGGTGACGACGTGCCTGGTGGCCTGCGTGCATCGTAGGCCAGGCACGCCCGCTACGACGCGCCGGTTCCGGATCTGTGCCCAGCCGAGGGCAGCGTGGGGTCGCATGACGACGCCGAGCTGCCACGGCGAATCGACACAGGAGAAGACGATGTCTCGAGAGTCGCAAGTCCGGCTTCCGAACTGGCGAAGCATCGGCGCGGAGGTCCTGCAGTGGACCCACAACACGCTGATGATGGTGGGATTTTTCGTGATTGCGGCGGGTGCCTACCTTTATGTGCATCCGCAATCGGTGCTGTCGCTGGAACACGGTGTCGTGCAATGGGTGGCGGCGCGCAAGGTGGCGATGCAGGAACTGCAGTCGCTGGGCCAGCGGGCTGCGGACATGAGCCCCGGCATCTCGACCGCCGACGCGGCCGGGATGGAGCCCGTGCAGCAAGCGCAGTTGCGGCCGACCCAGCTCGCGGTGGCCGACTGGCTGGCGCGACGCTACAGCATCGCGCCGGCAGCGATGCGCGAACTCGTGGCCGGCGCCTGGGCCGCAGGCCACGCGGAGCATCTGGATCCGACGCTGATCCTCGCGGTGATGGCCGTGGAGTCGTCGTTCAACCCCTACGCGCAGAGTGCGGTCGGCGCGACCGGGCTGATGCAGGTGATGGCCGACGTGCACCGCGACAAGTTCGCGCCCTACGGCGGAGCGCGCGCCAGCCTGGATCCGCTGACCAACGTGCGCGTCGGCGCGCTGGTGCTGCGCGACGCCATCGACCGCGGCGGCTCGCTGCAGGCGGGGCTGCGCATGTACGTGGGCGCGACCTCGCGTACCAGCGAGGGTGGCTACGCCACCAAGGTGCTGGCCGAACAGGCGCGGCTGCAGCAGATCGTGGCGGCGGTGCGTGCGCATGAGCCGCGCCCGGCCGCGCTGCGCACGCAGACGGCCAGCAGCGCGCCGTTGCGCGCGCAGGCACAGCGCGCATCCACCTGAGGACCTCGAGTCCGGCGCGCCACCCCTCGGGTAAACTGAGGGGGTTGCGCGACTGGCGATGAGGTCCGGCGTCGCACGCGGCCAGTCCGGCAGGGGCGGTGTCGCGCGTGGGGCGGGCCGAGGTGGGAGTGACCACCGGGAAGCGTGACCTTGGTTGCCGTTCGCCTGGGCGCAGGGCTGTCCCCGCATCGCGGGCCGGCCCCTGGTTGGATTCCTCCAGACGCCTTCGCGAACCTCGACTCCCAGGAAACTTCCATGTTCGACCGCTCCATCGCCATTGCCCAGGCCGACCCCGAGCTGTGGGCCGCCATCCAGAACGAGAACCGTCGTCAGCACGACCATCTGGAACTGATCGCCTCCGAGAACTACGCATCGCCGGCGGTGATGCAGGCCCAGGGGACCCAGCTCACCAACAAGTACGCCGAGGGCTACCCGGGCCGCCGCTACTACGGCGGCTGCGAATACGTCGACGTGGCCGAGACCCTGGCCATCGAGCGGGTCAAGCGCCTGTTCGGCGCCGAGGCGGCCAACGTGCAAACGCAATCGGGAGCGCAGGCCAACGAGGCGGTGTTCCTGGCCTTCCTCAATCCCGGCGACACGATCATGGGCCTGAGCCTGGCCGAAGGGGGGCACCTGACCCACGGCATGGCGCTGAACATGAGCGGCAAGTGGTTCAAGGTGGTGCCCTACGGGCTGGACGCGCAGGAGCGCATCGACTACGACCAGATGCACCGCCTGGCGCTGCAGCACCGCCCCA
>JAJYTY010000167.1 GCA_021792835.1 Pseudomonadota bacterium | reverse complement strand
GGTGGCCCGTGCAGATTTACATCAACGGCGTGAAGTGTCGCGGTCTGGTCGAGGGGAAGGGGTTCACCTTGATCGAGGCTGAGCGCTGGGGCCTTTCCGCTGTCGAGCGCGAGGTCGATGCTCGGTTGAGATTGGCGGCATCCCAGTCCGTTTCCTTTGGGTAAGGCGACGCGGGCGCCTTTCGGCTTTGCCTGAACGGGCAGCGCCCGTCGTGAGTCGCTCGCCTCGCCGTCAGCGGCCATCGGCAGCTGTTGCTCGGTTGTGCTCCCGCACGACCTTCGCGCGAAAGTGCGTGCGTGATGTGCGCGCGTGGGCAGCGACTGCACTGCTACGGCGGCCCGCGGGCAGGCGCAGGAGTGGATTCAGGAAGGCCACCTGTCCTTCATCGACGCCGAATAAAATTGGACGCTCCTTCACTGGAGGCCTCCATGGATTCGGGCACGAGCAGGTTTGAAGTAGCGGGGACCTACAAAGGGTGGACGATCCTGCTCGCGCCGGCCCATGGTGAATTCGAAGGCATAGCGCACTACCGGGCGAGAATCCAAGCAGCGGGCGGCGAACCGATCGACGTTTCGACGGACTCGATATGCTATCAAGTGCCGAGCCAAGCGAGGTCTCGGGCCATTGCCCACGCGCGTTCCTTCATAGATGCCCTGGGGGTGCATGGGGATGGATTTCTAAGCATAGGCTTTCCTGCTTGGTCGGATTACCGGCACCCTGTGGGGGTGTACTTTTCCGTGGTGGTGAACGGAGAGGAACACCGTGCACTCATCACCCGAGAGTGCCTCGGGGATCATTTCGGGGACCCGGCCAACGGAGAGTGGAAGAGGCTTTTTGAAATGCATCGTGCGCAGATCCAACTAGTCGCCGAAAGATTGATTCGAGCTGGTGCTCGGAGCAACGTACTCATCAATCGCTCCGTGTGGCCGGCTTAGAGGCTGGTCTAAAGCTGCGCTCTCGCGGTTATGCGGATTGCCGCCGGTCCGGGGCGCCGCGAACGCAGCACTCTGACACCGATCGTACGGTCGTTCATACCAGAGTCTCGTCCCACGCGCGGCTGTCGGGGCGCGCGCCGCGGGGCGCTACAAAGCGACCGTGCTGGTCGACCGGCGCAAGGTAATCCTGCAAGTAGTGGGCGAAGTCATGGAGAGACAGAACCCCAACCGTGTCGAAGTGTGGAGTCTTGCCCGCACCATTCGGTGGCGATGCATCCTGGCGTTTCAACGGCAGGTAGGACGCACAGCGCTATGGCTACCCAGACGCCCCTCCTTTGGTCACCCCAATCCCCACCCGAGCCACGGCGCGTAGAAGCGCTGAAGGGCTAGCGAGCACGCTGGCTGGCGGCCAGGGGTCTAAACGGGCGCTACTTTCGCCGCCCCGCAGGAGAGGCCAAGAGTGCTCGTCTTGAAACCGCATTTGCGGACGACCATCTGTGGGCTAGTACGCAAAGGCAGCAGCATTCGGGGGATTGCGCGCGATGGAAATCGATGTCAAGACAATCCACCAGCCCAAGGTTTGCCAGCACACTGCGCCGCCACGGCATCGCACCTTCTCCGTCTTGGTTGTGCGTTGGCTATCCGGCGCCTCCCACGAATCCTCGAAAGCGTGCCCACCAAGTCAACACGGGACCGAATAATTGGGCACTACACGCAGCGATGAGGGATAGAATTTTCGGCTAGCAAGTTGAAAGCAGTTTGTGCCTTGCTCTTTTGAAGATCATCCCGTTTTGGCGATCAATTCCAGTCGGGGACACCCCATTCCTCTGGCCGAATCCTAGACCTAGCCAACGCAATGAACACGCCTGCGACCGTTACCGATCTGGCCACCTGGTTGAATCTGCGCCCGCTGGACCTGCGCTCGGCCGCCACCTCGTCGTTGCCGCCGGCCGAGCGGCAGCTTCTCGAGTTGCAGCGCGGCTTCGTCGACGTCGTGCTGGACGGTGCCACCGAGGTCGCCTACGCGGTCGCGCGCCTGCGCTTCGACTCCAAGGCCGCGCTGGAGGAAAGCCAGCGCCAGGCGCAGCAGCACACCTCGCACCTCGGCGAGGTCGGCAGCGAGCTCGACGCGCTGGTCCAGCGCACCGGACAGCTGCTGGGCAAGCTGCGCGAGGTGGACTCCGAGTCGGGGCGCATCGACCAGCTCGCCTCCGACGGGTCGCGGCAGACGCAGTCGATGCGCGAACTGTTCGACGAACTGGTCGCGCACAACGCCAGCAACCGCGCCGAGGTGGTTCGCCTGCAGGAGCGTTTCGGCGAGGTGCTCAAGCAGATGTCGCTGATTCGCGAGATCGCACAGATGACCAACCTCCTAGCGCTCAACGCCAACATCGAGGCGGCGCGCGTGGGCGCTTCCGGGCGCGGCTTCGCCGTAGTCGCCGAGGAGATCCGCAAGCTGGCCCAGAAGGCGGAGCGCTCGGTCGCCAGCATCGGCGAATCGGTGGGATCGATCGGCAATTCGCTGCAACTGGTCAGCCGCGGCACCGACGAATTCTCGTCGCGCATGGACTCCAGCCAGGAACGCGTGCGCGAGATCTCCGAGCGCTTCCACAGCATTGCCGGCGGGGTCAGCCAGGTGGCACGGCAGGCCGCCGAGACCACCTCCGAGCTGTCGCTGCAGTCGGAGCAACTCGGCGGCGTGGACCGGCATTTCCGCGACATGGCGCAACAGGTGCTGGCCGACTCGCGCACCGCCGTGGAGCGCGGCGCGCGCATCACCGAGTCGCTCGACCTGGCGCTGGACAAGAGCCAGCGCCTGTTCGACTCCGGCACGCTGTTTCGCACCGACTCGGCGAGCAGCCGGGTGCTCGGCACCCTGGAGAGCGCCACCGAGGAAATGCAGGCGCGCCTGCAGCAGGCGCTGGACCGCGGCGAACTGTCGGCCACCGACCTTTTCGACGAGCAATACCAGCCTGTTCCCGGCACCGAGCCGCAGAAATACAACACGCGTTACACGGACTGGGTCAAGCGCGAGATCCAGCCGATCGAGGACCGTTACCTGGCGCTTTCCGACCAGTACGTGTTCGTGTTGCTGGTCGACCGCAACGGCTACGCTGCGGCGCACAATTCGCGCTTCGACCAGCCGCTGACCGGCGACGCGCAGCGCGACCTCGCCGGCAACCGCTCGCGGCGCCTGTTCAACGATCCGGTCGGACTGGCGTCGGCGCGCAACACGCGCGACGTCCTGTTGCAGGTGTATGCGCGCGACACCGGCGAGATCCTGCGCGAACTGTCCCGTCCGGTACGCGTGGGCACGCGGCACTGGGGTGCCGTGCGGCTGGGCTTTCGCTGACCTCGCGAAGGTCTTTGCTCCGCACTGGCGGCCCATCAGGCCGCCACGTCGGTCAGCGCGTAGCCGGGCGCGTGTCCTGGGGGAAAATTCATCGAACGATTTCCGCCTTTCGGGGTTCATCATGCATGGTCTTCACGCGGTGAAGCCGAGATGAGCGGAAGACCAGCGACTGCGTCGCTGTTTGATACTGCACGCACTCGGCTGCGTCGAGGAGCGGGGGGTATTGCTTCGCGCAGCCGGCCGCAGCGTACGAGTTAGGGCCTTGGCTGCGACAACGCGCAACCTTCCGTGGGGAGCCGTTCGCCGCATAGCGCGGCGACTCGAGGGCCTGTGTTAGGCCGCATCACCAAGAAGCCGCAACTGATTTCGCCCGGCCCCTTTGGCTTCATGCATTGCCTAGTCCGCACGCCGGAGCAAGAGCGCTGGGCTTTTACCGTCGCTCGGGCACAGCGCAACGCCCAAGCTGGCAGGCACGCTCACCGCGGCGCCACCGACCAATGGGATGGGGCTGCGCAGGCGCTGCAGCATGCGTTCCAGTGTGTCACATACCACGACGGCATCACTGCAGAACTGCGTCTGAAGCATGAGGGCTGCAACGGGTCGTTGCGGCGACGTAGGCGATTCCCGCGCCCACCCGCCGGCGCGATGATGGCGTAAGGAGTGGCCTCTCCGCCGAGAGGGGATCAATCGAAAAAACGATTAATTTCATCGAAATTAATCGTTTTTATTTCTTATTTGCCAACTCTATCTTAGCCACCATTACGGCACCCCTGTGTGGAGTCCTCCATGGTTGGCATCACCCCTTTGCGCCGGCTGGCGCATCCCCGCGAACTTCTGCGGCAATTCACTCCCAACTGGTTCACCGTGAACATGGGCACGGGCATCGTTTTCCTGATGCTCGCCCAGTTCCCCTATCCGGTACCCGGGATCAAGGCGGCGGCTCACGTCCTGTTCTGGATGGACGCCGTGCTGTTCAGCTTCTTCCTGCTCCTGTTCGCGGCGCGCTGGCTGTTCTTCTTCGACGACGCCTTGCCGCTGCTACGCCACCCGGTGCAGTCGATGTTCCTCGGTGCGCTGCCGATGGCGCTGATCCCACTGGTCAACGGACTTGTGGCCTTTCACGCGCACAGCGCGCTGGCGGTGGCCCTGGCAAGTCGCCTGTGGTGGGTCGACGTGGGGCTGTCGCTGATCTCAAGTTGGCTCGTGCCATGGCAGCAGTTCATGACCCAGGAACACGCGCTTGAGCGCATGACTGGCGTGTGGTTGCTGCCCGTGGTGCCGGCCGAGGTGGCCGCCTCGAGCGGAGGCATCCTGGCGCTGCACCTGCCGCCCGCCGCCGCGCAAACCGTCGTCATCGCGGGCTACTGCCTGTGGGGAATCTCAGTGCCGATCGCCCTGGGCATCCTCACCGTGCTGTACCTGCGACTGGCGTTGCACAAGCTGCCGCCGAAGGAACTTGGCGTGTCGACCTGGCTCAGCCTGGGGCCGATCGGAACCGGCGCCTTTGCGCTGCAGACTCTCGGCCATGCGACATCGCACCTGTTCGCCTCGGGGCCCATGCATTCCCTTTCCCTGATCGCGGCGCCACTCGGCACCGTGGGCGCGCTCGTGCTGTGGGGACTCGGGTTGTGGTGGCTCGTGACTTCCATCGCGCTGACCTTGCGCCAGAGTTGCACAGAACTGCCCTTCAATCTCGGGTGGTGGGGGTTCACCTTCCCGGTGGGGGTCTACATCGCTGCGACCTTCGCCTTGGGAGCCAATACGGGGTTGACCTTCTTCCCGGCCTTCGGTGCAGTCCTGACCATCGGCCTTGTCGGCGCCTGGGCCTACGTGCTCGCGCGTAGCGCGCACGGCCTGTGGCATGGCCATCTGATCCATGCCCCTTGCCTCCTCAAGAAGGACGCTCACCGTGCCGAGTCCGTGCACTTGGCCGGAACTCTGGCGTCCAGGTGAGTCTTCAGGCCACCGTTGCGCCTGGCTGGACAGATTCGCACTCCACCCGCGCGCCAGACTTCCATGCCTCAACCTTCCAGCAGCGGCGTCACGATCCGATGCAAGCGCCCCGGGGTCCACGCCGGATGGGCATCGTTCCAGCCGTCGTCAGCCAGCAAGCCGCGGCGGTCGATGGTGAAGCTCACAGGGACGCGCCAGATTCGTCCATAAGCTCCAGCATAGGCACTGCCCAGCAGCCCGACCGGAAAGCCCACCGTGGATGCCACGCGACGCACTGCCTCCAACGCGTCCGGGGTATCAAGGCTGAAGCCCAGCACCTCGAGTCCCTGTTGGCGATGCTGCTCGTAGAACTTCGAAAGCAAGGGAAGTTCCTCGCGGCAGGGCCCGCACCAAGTGGCCCAGAAGCTGGCGATCACGACCTTGCCCATGAGATTGCGCGTCGCGATGCTGCGTCCGTCCAGGGTGTGCAGCACCAGGGGCGGTGCGATGGCGCCCACGCGCAGGACCCCGTCCGCAAGGGCCCGGGGTCTGGCCGCGCCGAGCATTGTGCAGCCCAACGCGCGCCGCAAGAGATCGCGACGCGTTGTCATGGAGGAAGTCTCTTCGAGTGGCGGGCGTCCGTTCATGCTGAATGGAAGAGTGGAAGAGCGAGCGGGCTGCGCAGCGGAGATCCCAAGCCCGAGTGCGCGTGCGCTGCATTGCGACTGCACAAGGTTCGAGTCGCTTTCGGTGCCCCCGGATTGTTCGCATCAGGCCCATCGCTATCATTCTCCAGCCTTTCCGTGATTCCCATGACTGCATTTGCACGCCTGCGCTCGTCGAGCCGCGGCATCCTGGTCTGGATGCTGCTGGCCGCGTACGTGTGCACGCCGCTCGCAGCCTGGGCTCAGCCACGGGCCCAAGCCATCTCGGTGCCGTTTTGCACGGGGCAAGGACCGACGAAGTCCGGAACAAGGTGGCCGCGACGGATCGTCCTGCGCTTCACCAGCCACTCGCAAGTGGCCACCGGCGTCGTTCAGTTCGCACTGCCTGCGACGCTCAGGCACGCGTTCGGTCCGCTGGAGAAGGCGCGCTTCGAGCCCACGCGCCATGGCACCCCCGTTGCAGCGCCCCCTATCGCGTGGCGTCCACCGCCGCGCGCTCCTCCCGCTTCCCTGGCACCGGTCTGAACCGCTGTCGCGCCTGAGGCTGGCAAGCCCTCGCGCGGCTTGAGCCATCACAAGCACCATCCGCGCGACTCCTGCAAGGAGGGCGCGGCCGTGCCACGGGAAGCTTCTCCATGTATATCAAGAACCGTGCGCTCGCACGGGCGCTGGCGCTGTGCTGCGCCACGCTCGCCCCGGCGTCCGCATTCGCCTGCGCCACCTGCGGCTGCGCGCTGTCATCGGACGCCGCGATGGGCTACTCGGCCTCGGCCGGGTGGCGCCTCAGCCTGCAATACGACTATATCGATCAGAGCCAGCTGCGCTCGGGCGGCTCGGCCGTCCCGCCCTCGCAGGTGGCGGCGATCAACGACGCCGGAGGCGACCAGGAGGTCGAACGGCGCACCATCAACCGCTACTGGACGCTCGGACTGGCTTACAGTCCGAACGCCGATTGGAACTTCAGCTTGCTGGTGCCGTACATCGACCGCAGCCATACGACCTATGGTGCGGCGGCCAATCCGCTGTCGTCGCAGGATCTCAGCGGGGCCACGGTCAGCGACATCGGCGACCTCAAGTTCATCGCCGCATGGCAGGGCCTTCTTCCGACCCACGCGCTGGGCCTGCAGTTCGGAGTGAAGCTGCCGACCGGAGACTACGGCGGACCGAGCGCGTCCGGCACGGCAGTGGTGGGGCGCGACCCCACCGCCTTCTCCACTGGGCCGAACTCCCGCCAGCCCTCTCCGGGCAACCTGCTCGACACGAGCCTGCAGGCCGGCAACGGCAGCACCGACCTGATCGTCGGCGCCTACTACTACCAGGCCGTCAGCCAGAACTTTGACGCCTTCGCGAGCGGCCAGTTCCAGGCTTCGGTGGCGCACCGACTGAACCAGCCCGGCCAGGACTACCGGCCGGGCAACCAGGAGAACCTCAGCGTCGGACTTCGTTACGAGAAGAGCCCGAACTGGGTGCCGCAGTTGCAGCTCAACCTGACCCACAAGAGCGCCGACCAGGGCGCGCTGGCGGACACCACCGACACGGCTGGAACGGTGGCGTACCTGAGTCCGGGGCTGAGCGTCGCGCTGGCGCGCGGAGTCGTCGCCTACGGCTTCATGCAGGTTCCGGCCTACAGCCATCTGCAAGGCTATCAATTGTTTCCCCGCTGGACCGCATCCGCGGGTCTCAGCTATTCCTTCTGAACACAATCCCTCGAGGAACCCACGATGAATCCCGTACGCATGTCCTCCATCGTCTCGCGCCGCCGCTGGCTGGCGCTGCTGGCTGGCGCCACGCTGGCCGTTCCCGGCCTCGCCTTCGCGGCATCCACTGCGCCGGTACAGGCGCGCGATGCGTGGATCCGCTGGTTGCCGGCGG
>JAJYTY010000166.1 GCA_021792835.1 Pseudomonadota bacterium | reverse complement strand
TAGAAAGGGAGGAATCGGGGTATCATTTGCCTCAAATTGACCACGAGAAGAGACTTCGTCGAACAAATGCCTATAAAGAGCCTCTGCTGAAGCAATCTTGTGAATCTCGCACAGCGGTTTTAGCGATGGTATGCGCAAATACTGTTTGAATCTTTCGAGCTGGTGATCTCGGGAATCTGGGTGATCTTCCGCATCAGCTAAATGATATTGTTCGAGGTAGGCCACAATATTCAACAAGCTTGGCAGCATGTCAATCAAAGCTATTAACGCAGGGAACGGTGCCGTATCAGTATTAGTCAAATCCGAGGCGTAACGGGAGAAGTATGAAGGATGCAGCCATGGAGCCAGGGGGCTGTCAGAATAAAAATCGGCGTATTGATCGAGGAGCTGGCTCCTATCAGCCGGAGTATCGTTCTTGATTAAATTGTCGACGGACTGTTGGTTCACAGCTAAGAAAGCTGGGCACGCGGTTAAAGCAACCAATGGTACGGACGCTGGCTCCGCATCCACGTCAAGTCTTAACGCATCCCTCTCCTGTGGAGTAGATCGCGGCTTCCAAAAAGGGGAATGTGCAATCGCCCTCGCGTGCAAATTCGAATATAGCTCCTTGGCTTGCTCACGAAATTTTGCATCCCACTCATGCATTTTGATATGTTGGAGGTAGTCATTAAGCGAATCTTCAGATAGTTCTTCTTTTTCTCTTAAAATATGAAAATGCTGAACGTTGATTCCGATTTGCTGTAGGACACCGTGAGCAACGTCAGTGTAGGTTTCGAGACCCTTCTGAAGCACACTTTCGGCGAATTGCGCAAATTCTTCCCGCCTTTGCCATTTCTGCTGCTCAAGCTGCTTATCGTAGGTACGGTCAGTATTGCGCGCGATTGCAAGCAAAGCTGCTGACACTGCAAGTAGACCAGCCGCAGCTAGTGTTGCCTGGATGATGGTTGCGACAGATGTGGCTCGGTCGTAGCTTCCGTTTTCCGATATACTGAAGCCATGCATAAGTAACCAATAAATGCTTATGGTTATTACAACATAGCTGATCAAACCAATTCCGAACCAGGAGCCAACCCAGTGGGTTCTGAAAAAAGCCATACCTTTAGTGCGCTGCTTTTCGTTCATGGGCATTTTAGTACTCCTCGAGCTGTTTGAGAAACCCGTTTTGAACTCGCCATTTGTTGCCTGACCGATTGCGTGGCACGGTGCGCCGATAAAGTGGCTGCTGCGGTGGCCTCTGCTGCATCTTGATCTTCGTTTCCCCTTGCTCCAGACGCACGTTCCCTGTGCCCTGACCTCATCCGCTCGCGTGCGCCTGCTGCAGACTTACCATCGTCCCTTTGGGACTCCCGTTAGTCGTCGCCAGCCGCCGTAGGTTGTGCATGAAGTTGATCAGCCCGATCACCACCGAGGTGCGCGCCAGGCCCGTGCAGCGCAGCAGCCGGCCTTTGCGGAACAGGTCGACGCGTGCGAACACGTGTTCGACCCGTGCGCGCGCCTTCGCCCAACGATGATTCGTGCGCTGTTGTGCCGCCGTCGCGGCCGATCGGGTTGCGCCTTGTGCAGGATGCGGTGGATCAGGCCATGGTCCTTGCAGCGCCGCGCCGTGGCTGCCGAACGGTAGGCCGAGTCGGCGTACAGCGGCTAATGGTGTTGGCGGATGTCCAGCAGCTCCGGCATGCACCCGCCGCCGGGGTCACCGCGTAGTCGCGGATGAAGCCGTGCGCGACGTCGGCGTTGACATGATTCTTGTAGCCAAAGTAGGCGCGGCCGTTCTTCTCCGTCCAGCGCGCCTCGCCATCGCGGTGCGCCGCCTGC
Organism: Pseudomonadota bacterium; assembly: GCA_021792835.1. Classification (GTDB taxonomy): domain Bacteria; phylum Pseudomonadota; class Gammaproteobacteria; order Burkholderiales; family Burkholderiaceae_C; genus Thiomonas_A. Next base: position 6,055 of record JAJYTY010000166.1, on the reverse strand, counting down.
TGGCGCGTCAACGCCGGCTCGCCGTCCTTGAACTCTGCCGGTTTACGGGTCCTGGGCTTCTGCACCAGGCTGGCATCCAGCATGTGGCCCGTGCACGCCTCGAAGCCGGCCAGGTCGATGAACGTGCCCAGTTCCTCGAACAGCGCTTTCATGCGCTCCGCGCCGAGGCGCTGGCGGAAGCGCCAGATCGCCGTGTAGTCCGGCGCCTCTTGGGCAAGATCGATGCCGAGAAAACGCTGGAACGAGAGCCGGTCGGCAATCTGATACTCGACCTGCTCGTCCGACAGCGCATACATCTCGCGCAGCACCAGCACCTTGAACATGCGTACCGCATCGTCCCTTGGGGACTTCCGTTGGTCGTGCGGCGGGCGCCCGCCCTTGCGCGGGTCACGACCTTCACTACGCATCGATTCCAGCGTCTCGCGGAACATCCTCCACGGCACAATGCGATCCAGTTCCACCAGCGGATCGCCCAGCGCCTGCAGCTTGTGCTGCCGGATCTCCTGATCGAACAGTCCCAGCGGGCGAGCGGTCATGCGGCAGGCTCCAGGCGTGTCACTTCACTTCGACACCGACGGTGTGCGGAGGTTTCGCAAACCGCTTTAGAGTGGATCTTGGCGTCTAACCCTGGCGGCGGGTGCGCAACGTTACGTAAAGGTGGCGCGAGCGGATGGTGGCTGCTCAAAATGGCGTTCGAGATGCAAGCATGATCAAGCACTTAGGCAGCCGACACGTTTAAGCATCGCCGACAGCAGCGGCTTCGACAAGGATGTCGGCAACTGGGAGTGACGACGATGCGCGGCGACGGCGTGCCCGCAGCGCTGCCGGCAGTCCGGCTGCTCCGTGCGGTGCGGGGCGGTCGTGCCGCGGCACCCGCCCGTGCGGTGCGCGGTTTCACCCTGCTCGAGCTGTTGGCGGTGATCGTGCTGCTGGCGCTGGCGATGACGCTGGCCGGTTTCGCGCTCAGCCGCAGCCTCGCCGATGCGCGCGTCGCGGCGGCGGGCAGCGATCTCGCCGCCGCGCTGCGCTGGACGCGCAGCCGCGCCATCGCCAGCGGCCGCAGCACGGCGCTGGAACTCGACCTGGCGGATGCCCGCTATCGCGCCGCGGACCAGACTCCGGTGTCACTGCCGGCGGGCATGCGGATCACGCTGACCACCGCCGCCAGCGAGCGCATCGACGCTGCGCGCGCGCGCATCCGCTTCTTCCCCGACGGCAGCTCCACCGGCGGGCATATCGTGCTGACCCGCGGCGGCCATCGCTGGCGCATCGACGTCGCCTGGCTGACCGGCAGCGTGCGCATCCGCGAGTCGGCGGGCTGACGCCATGCGCCGGCACCCGATCATGCGCGGTTTCACCCTGCTCGAGCTGATCGGCGCACTGGCGCTGGCGGCGATCGCGCTGGCGGTGCTGATGCAGGTGCTGGCGGGCGCGGCGCAACTGGGCGCGCGTGCGGATCACGCGGCCGGGGCGGCACTGCGCGCGCAGTCCAGGCTGGCCGAACTGGGCACGCTGCAGCCGTTGACGCCCGGTCGCAGCGAGGGCCGTTTCGATGCGCGCTATCGCTGGCGGCTGACGGTGGCGCCGTGGCAGCCGCGCGACGGCGGTCCGGTCAGCGCGCCCGGCCTGCAACTGCTGCGCGTCGATCTCGAAGTGCTGTGGACCGGCGGCAGCGCCGACTTCAGCACCCTGCGCCTGGTCCAGGACAGCAGCCCGGGAGCACCGCCATGAGGCGCGGGCGCGGCTTCACCCTGCTCGAAGTGCTGCTGGCACTCGCCCTGCTGGCGGTGCTGGTCGCGCTGCTGTGGGGCGCGCTGGCGGCGGCGACGCGCGGCGTGCGCAATGGCGAATCGCGCCTGACCGCAGCGGCCGACGTACGCGCCGCGCAGGCCTTCCTGCGGCGCGAACTGGCGGCCGCGCTGCCGCTGCCCTGGGGTCGCGACCATGCCCAGTTGCCGCTGGTGTTCGAGGGCGAGCCGCAGCGCATGCGCTTCGTCGGTACGCTGCCGGCCTTTCTGGGCGGTCGCGGGCCGCTGCGGCTGGAGCTGAGCGTCGATCCGCCGGCCGCCGGCCGGCGTGCGTTGCGGCTGCGGTTCCAGACGCTGGCCTCGGCGCGGGCCGGCGCACAGGACTGGGGCGATGCGGAGACCCTCCTCGGGCACCTGCGGGACGGCCACTTCGCCTATCGCGGTCTCGACGCCGAGGGCCGGCCGACCGCCTGGCTGCCGCGCTGGCCGTGGCCGCAACGGCTGCCGCTGCTGGTGCGGATCGAGCTGGACGGCGGCACCGACTGGCCGCCGCTGGTGATCGCGCCGCGGCTCGATCCCGGCGCCAACAACATCGGCATGATGGGCGCGGCGTATGGCGCAGGCTCGCCATGAGCCGGCACGCGCGCGGCATCGCCCTGCTGATCGTGCTGTGGGCCGTGGCGTTGCTGACCGTACTGCTGGGCGGCTATGTCCTGCTCACCCGCAGCAGCGCGCTGGAGGCACGCACCGTGCTGGCGCAGACGCGCGCACGCTACGCCGCCGAGGCCGGATTGGCGCGCGCAGTGCTGGCCCTGCGCGAACCCGATCCGGCCCGCCGCTGGGTCGCCGACGGGCGCGACTACGTGTTTCCCTTCGCCGGCTTCCGCGTGCGCGTGCGCATCACCGATGTCAGCGGCCTGGTCGATCTGAATGCGGCCACCCCGGGCGTCCTGGCGGCGCTGCTGCGCGCGGCCGGCGACCCCGCGCCCGCGGCGGCGGCGCTGGCGGCGGCGATCCAGCAGCGGCGCACGCCGCCGCCACCGGCGGGGCTGACGGGCGCGCGCGCGGATCAAGGCCGACAGGGGCCCTTCATCACCCGCGACGCGCTGCTGGCGCTGCCGGGCATGGACGCCGCCCTGTATGCGCGTATCGCGCCCGTGCTGACCCTGTGGTCGGGACGCAATCAGCCCGACCCGGCCTATGCCCCGGCCTTGGCGCTGGCGACCCTGCCGGGCCTCGATCTGGCCCGGGCCGAGGCCTACGTGCAGGCGCGACGGGCCACTCCGGCCGGTACGCCGCTGCCACGACTGCCCGGCGCCGTGATGCCTCCGGTTGCGGGCTCCAGCGGCGTGGTCGCCATCGACGCCGAGGCGACCCGGGCGGACGGCACGCAGGCCAGCGTCCATGCTACCGTCCGCCTGTTGGCCGGCGCGATTGCCAACCGCACCTATGCGGTACTGCGCTGGCAGGAAGGGGATCAGCCATGAGCGCACGCCCGGGAGCGCTGCGCGGGCTCGGCGAACAGGTGCGCAGCGCCTGGATGGGCTCGCCGCTGCCGCGTGCCTTGTAGTTCTTGCGATCAGGGTCTTCATCGCCGCGTTCTCCAAGGATGGTCTTATAAGGCCACCCTAACTTCCCTAACATCGCTTGATTCTGCCAAACATAGGCATCTATCCGCGCGTGGAAAATCTCAGGCCATGGGACGAGGCTGCCGGAACATGCAGTTCAGCCGCTCAGAAGTTCTCCTCGCGGGGGTGTAGATGATGGACGTCATGTCGCCGAGCGTACGTAGTCGGGCGATGGCGGCGATCCCGTCCAAGGACACTGCGCCGGAGATAGCGGTCCGGAAGGTTGCACATTCGATGGGGCTGCGTTTTCGGCTGCACCGTCGAGACCTGCCCGGCTCGCCGGACATCGTCTTCCCGCGCTGGGGTGTCGTGGTCTTCGTCCATGGCTGCTACTGGCACCGGCACGACGGTTGTCGGTTTGCAACCTGCCCGGCCACGCGCCCGGACTTCTGGGCCGCGAAGTTTCGCGCCAACGTGGAGCGGGACAAGCGTTCGACCAACGAATTGCGAAGGCTGGGGTGGCGGGTCGGCATCGTCTGGGAATGCGAAACGCGCAGCCCGGGAATGGTCGAGTGTCGGCTGCGCGCCTTCGGCTTGCGCCCGGAACGAATTTGATGCACCGCCGCGGGGAACCTGGTAGCCTGGCCCCTGTGGCGGCGAACGGGAGCGGGACACATGCGAGGGCTAGACATTTTTTGCGGAGGAGGCGGTAGCAGCGCAGGCGCGCGCGCCGCCGGCGTGGATCTCGCCGGGGCGATCGACATGTGTCCGGTTGCGACCGACACCTACCGCGACAATTTCCCCGGTGCGCATGTCCATACAGGTCGCCTGGAGGAACTGCGGGTCGCGGACGTCCGCCGCAGTGTCGGTCCCATCGACATCCTGCTCGCGTCGCCCGAATGCACGAACCACACGCCGGCCAAGGGAAGTGCGCCACGCAGCGAGGCGAGCCGGGCGACGGCCATGCATGCGGTCGAATACGCGCGCGCGTTTCACCCCCGCTGGGTCGTGCTCGAGAACGTCGTCAACATGCGTCCGTGGTCGCGTTACAACGAGCTCAAACGCGAGCTCCAGGCGCTTGGATACCATCTTGGCGAGCAGGTCCTGGATGCCTCGGACTACGGGGTTCCCCAGAGCCGGAAGCGCCTCTTTCTGGTTGGCGATCGCGCGGGCGCGCCCGGTCTGGTCACCCGAAAGCAGCCGGGTCCGAGGCCCTCGGTGAGGTCGATCCTTGATCGGCCGGGAACCTGGAGCACGACGCTGCTCCATCAAAAGGGACGCGCCGCGGACACGCTGGCTCGCGCGGAACGCGCCTTCAGTGGATTGGGTCGGTCCGCGGCATTCCTGATCGTGTATTACGGGACCGACGGGGGCGGCGGATGGCAGCCGCTGACCCGGCCCCTCCGAACGATCACCACTGTGGATCGGTTTGCACTGGTCGAGCCCTCGAACGATGGCCCGAGGATGCGCATGCTCCAGGTGCCGGAGCTGCGCCGGGCAATGGGCTTTGACGAAAGCTATCGCCTGAACGTCGGGACGCGGCGCGACCGCGTGCGGATGCTGGGCAACGGCGTTTGTCCGCCGGTCATGACGCGGGTTGTCGAGGCCCTCACGGGCACCGGCTGACAGGGCGCGCCCGGCCCTGCTTTCGCCCCATGGCATCATGAACGGCACGGGCGGCGCGACCAGCGCCGGCCGTCCGGAGCTCAGCGATGACGACGTCCGAAAACGAGTTCCGGTTTCGCCCGAAAGCGCGGATCCTGCGCCTGCTCGGGGACCAGCTCATCGGCAATTCGCGGCTGGCCATCTTCGAACTGGTCAAGAACGCGTTCGACGCAGACTCGGAGAAGGTCACGGTCACGCTGCGGGATCTGGGTAAGGCGACTGCCTGCATCACCATCAAGGACGATGGCGATGGCATGGACCGAGAGACCATCGAGAACATCTGGTTCGTGCCGGGTGCCGGCCACCGGGAGCAGCAACGCCTTGCCGGGCGCCGGACTGACCGGTTTCATCGTCTTCCCCTCGGCGAAAAGGGGCTCGGTCGCTTCGCCGTGCACAAGCTGGGCGACAAGATCACCATGGTCACGCGCAGCCGAAAGGAAAGTGTCGAGCGCGTGGTCGAGATCGACTGGGAAAAGCTGCTGGACGACCGCTTCCTGCAGGATCTGGCCGTGGAGGTCATGACGCGAGAGCCGCACGAGTTCGGAGGCGACGGCCATGGCACCCTGATCAGGATCGAGTCCTTGCGGCAGGGTAACTGGACCCGTGGAGATCTGCGCCGACTCTATCGGCAGGTCACCTCGATCTGCTCGCCCTTCGATGCCCCGCGCGAGTTTCAGGTGGAACTGGAGGTGCCTGGGCGCGAGGCGGACCTCGCAGGCCTGCCCAGCGTTTCCGACATCCTGGAACATGCGTTCTGGCACTTCAGTTTCGAGCTGGACGCCGAGGGCGGCTTCTCCTGGAACTACAAGTTCGTCAATCGTCTCACCGGCGTCAGCATCGCCAATCGTGAAGCCAGCGGCAGCGGTCAGTTGCTTGCGCTCGACGACCGCGGCGACGAGCCCGCCGAGGAAGTCATGCCCACCCCGACCCGCAAAGGGGCCCGGAAAAAGGTCGCCGTGGATGCCGATGTGCTGCAGGGCATCGGCCCGGTCTCCGGCCAGTTCTATGTTTTCGATCGGGACAAGGGCGTCCTTGCCCGCATGGTGCAGTCGGAACTTGGCACGAGGTTCCGGA
>JAJYTY010000165.1 GCA_021792835.1 Pseudomonadota bacterium | reverse complement strand
CGTGGCCACCGGCCTGACCATGGAGTTCGAGTTCGGCACCAACTGGTCCTTCTACTCGGGATTCGTCGGAGACATCTTCGGCGCGCCGCTGGCCATCGAGGGGCTGATGGCCTTTTTCATGGAGTCGACCTTCATCGGCCTGATGGTGTTCGGCTGGAAGCGGCTGAGCAGGATGCAGCACCTGCTCGTGACCTACCTGGTCGCGCTCGGCTCGAACCTGTCGGCGCTGTGGATCCTGGTGGCCAACGGCTTCATGCAGGACCCGCAGGGCGCGCACTTCAACCCGGTGACCATGCGCATGGAGCTCACCAGCCTGCCGGCACTGATCTTCAGCCCGGACGCGCAGGCCAAGTTCGTGCACACCAGCATCGCCGGCTACGTCACCGCGTCGATCTTCGTGTGCGGCATCAGCGCCTGGTACCTGCTGCGCGGACGCCATGTCGAGCTGGCGCGGCGATCCTTCCGCATGGCCGCGCTGTTCGGCGTGCTGTCGACGGCCGGGGTCATCACCCTGGGCGACGCGCTGGGTTTCGTCGGCGCGCACGCGCAGCCGTCGAAACTGGCGGCGATGGAGGCGATGTGGCACACCGAGAAGGCCCCGGCGCCGTTCAATGTCATCGCGTGGCCCGACCAGAAGCGCCATGACAACGCCTTCGCGCTGCAGGTTCCCTACGTGCTGACACCGCTGCTGACGCACACGATGACCGAGACCGTGCCCGGCATCGACGCCATCGTGCGCACCAACGAGCAGCGCATCCGCGACGGCATCCCGGCGGTGCAGGCCCTCAAGCAGCTCAGCCGCGACCCGACCGACGCCAGTGCGCTGGCGCAGTTCCACGCCCATAGCGACGACCTCGGCTACGGCTTCCTCGCCGAGCGCTACGCCCCCGACGACGACCTGAGCCGGCTCAGCGATGCCGACATCCAGCGCGCCGCGTGGGACAGCATCCCGAACGTGTTCGCCGAGTTCTGGAGCTTTCGCCTGATGGTCGGCATGGGACTGCTGATGCTGGGCTTCTTCGTGCTGTCGACGATCTTCACGCTGCGCCGCGAACTCGAGCGCAGGCGCTGGTTCCTGCGCCTGGCGCCGTGGATGATCCCGGTGCCGTGGATCGCCTGCGAGATGGGCTGGCTGACCGCCGAGCTGGGGCGCCAGCCGTGGACCGTGTACGGGCTGCTGCCGACCTGGATGAGCGCATCCACCCACAGCGTCGGCTACATGGCCTTCTCGCTGGCCGGATTCGTCACCCTGTACTCGGTGTTCATCGCGGTGGAGATGTACCTGATGGTGCGCTTCATCCGCCAGGGTCCGCAGCCGCACGCGAGCGCGGCGCCGCCGGCCGGCGGCGGCGCGGTGGCGGCGGCTTTCGCGATGACGCGCAACGGAGACTGAGTCATGGAACTCTACCTGGCACTGAAGGTCCTGTGGTGGCTGCTGCTGGGCGTGCTGCTCAGCGGGCTGGCCATCATGGTGGGCATGGACATGGGGGTCGGCACGCTGCTGCGCTTCGTCGGCCGCAGCGACACCGAGCGCCGCGTCTGCCTGAACGCGATCGGACCGCACTGGGACGGCAACCAGGTGTGGTTCATCCTCGGCGGCGGCGCGATCTTCGCCGCCTTCCCGCTGATCTACGCGACCGCGTTCTCCGGCCTGTACATCGTCATGCTTTTGCTGTTGTGGACGATGATCGTGCGGCCGCTTGGGTTCGAATACCGCAGCAAGATCGGCTCGGCGCGCTGGCGCGACATCTGGGACTGGGCGTTGCTGGTCAGCGGCGCGGTGCCCATGATCGTCTACGGCGCGGGCATGGGCAATATGCTGCTGGGCGTGCCCTTCCACTTCAGCTGGGACCTGCGCTCGTACTACACCGGCAGCTTCCTGGCGCTGCTCAATCCCTTCGCCGTGATGTGCGGATTGCTGTCGCTGGCGCTGTCCGTGCACATGGGCGCGGCGATGCTGATGGGACGCGCCGGCGGCGCCATCGCCGAGCGTTCGCGCAAGGCCTCGAGCGGCGCGCTGCTGCTCGGGCTGCTGCTGTTCAGCATCGGCGGCGTGTGGGTGGCCGCCATGCACGGCTATGTGCTCGACCAGGGCCCGGCGCCGGCCGCGGCACAGACCCCGCTGCAGCAAGGCGTGAGCGTGCACGCCGGCGCGTGGCTGGACAACTACCGCGCCCACCCGGCGCTGTGGCTGGTGCCGGTGCTGGGCTATGCCGGCATGCTGCTGGCGCTGCTGGCGGTGCGCGCGCGCAAGTCGGTGCTGGCGTGGTGGAGCGGCGCGCTGGCGTGGATCGGGGTCATCGGCACCGCCGGCGTGGCGCTGTTCCCGTTCATGATGCCGTCCAGCACCGACCCGTCGCAGAGCCTGACGGTGTGGAACTCGGTGTCCAGCCAGACCACGCTGCTGTGGATGACCGGTTTCACGGTGGTGTTCGTGCCGCTGATCCTCTGGTACACCAGCTGGGCCTTCTGGGTGATGCGCGGAGTCGTCGACGTCAAGGAAGTCGAATCCAGCGACCACGCGTATTGACGGCCCCCAGGGCCGGGCGGTGCCCGGCCCGCCCCCCGGGGGGGGGTCGAGAAAGCTTGGGGCGGCCCTGCGCTTTCTCGTATTGACGGCCCCCAGGGCCGGGCGGTGCCCGGCCCTCCCCCCGGGGGGGTCGAGAAGACTTGGGGCGGCCCTGCGTCTTCTCGTATTGAGGGCCCCCAGGGCCGGGCGGTGCCCGGCCCGCCCCCCGGGGGGGGTCGAGAAAGCTTGGGGCGGCCCTGCGTCTTCTCGAGTCTCGTTATCGATGCCGTTGCGGAGCACTTGATGAAAACCCTGCTGCAGTTCGTGCTGTACTTGCTGGTGGCGCTGCTGGCCATCGTGCTGGGGGTGATCCTGGGCGACTACGCGCCGTGGTATTTCGCGTGGATCGTCGGCACCGTGATGATCGTGCTGGTGTCGGCTGCCGGCGGCGCGTGGTTCGACGCGCAGGACGCCGAGGCCTCCCGCCGCTGAGCCGCCTGCCCCGTGCCCGCGGCCGTCAGGCGCTGGGCGCGACGCTGTCCCACTCGGCGGCGCTGCCGCGCCGGGCGATGCGCCCGGCGTCGAGCAGCGCGATCTCGTCCACCAGCGACTGCATCGCACCAAGCCGGTGCGTGATCACCAGCACGGTGCGTCCCCGCATCGCATCGGCCAGCGCCTCGTACAACTCGCGCTCGGTGTGCGCGTCCAGCGCCTCGGCCGGCTCGTCGAGCAGCAGGATCGGCGCGTCCTTGAGCAGCGCGCGCGCGATCCCCAGCCGCCTGGACTGACCCCCGGACAACAGCGACCCGGTCTCGCCCAGCTGCGTCAGGTAGCCGTCCGGCAGTGCCTCCACGACCTCGTGCAGGCGCGCCGCGCGGCACGCCGCCTCGACCTGCTGCGGCGTGGCCTGCGGGCGCGCCAGCAGCAGGTTGTCCAGCACGCTGCCGTGGAACAGGTATTCGTCCTGCGACACCACCGAGAACAGCGCCCGCGCGTCGTCGCCGCGGTATTCGCGCAGGTCGTGACCGGCCACGCGCACGCTGCCCTGCTGGTAGTCGCGCAGGCGCGTCAGCACCTGCAGCAGGCTGCTCTTGCCGGCGCCGCTGGCGCCGACCAGCGCGAGCCGCGCTCCGGCGCGCAGCTCCAGGTCCAGACCGTCGAGCACCCACGGGCCCTGCTCGTCGTAGCGCATGCGCAGGCCGCGGATCGACACCGCGCTACCCTCGGGGCCCGGCGACGCGGCGGCCGGTTCGGCCAGCGCCGGCGGCGTGTCGGCAAGCTCGAACACGCGGCGCGCCGCGGCCAGCATCTCGCCCAGCATCTGCGAGGCCAGCGGCAGCGGCGCCACCGCCTCGAAGGCGCCGAGCGCGAACAGCGCCAGCATCGGCAGGTCCTGCGGCGGCAGGCTGGCGGCGGCCACCGCCGGCAGCACCAGCGCCAGCACCGAGGCCGTCGCCAGGTTGGCGAACAGCCCCAAGGCAGCGCCGGACAGGCCGGCCAGGTCGCTGAGCCGGCGCTGCCGCGCCAGCAACGCCGCGCTGCCGTCGTCGACCCGCTGCAGCCACGCCTGCTCGGCGCCGAACACGCGCAGTTCCAGCGCCCCGGCCAGCGCGTCGCCGGCGTCGATGCGCAGCGTGTTGCGTAGCAGCAGCGCTTCGCGCGACGGCGCGCGCGCGCGCCGCCACGCCCACCAAGGCACGGCCACGCCGGCCAGCAGCAGCCAGCCCGCCGTGAGCAGCGCGGCGCCCGCGCTGAACAGCGACATCGCGCCCAGCATGCCCAGCAACGCCACCGCCGCCACGCCGGCCGGCAGCAGCAGCCGCAGGTAGACCTGGTTCAGCGTGTCGACGTCGGCCTGCAGGCGCGACAGCAGGTCGGCGCTGCGCAGCAGGTCCAGGCGGGCCGGCGCCAGCGGCTCGATGGCCAGGTACAGCCAGACGCGCAGCCGCGCGAGCACGCGAAAGGTGGCCTCGTGGGTCAGCAGGCGCTCGACGTAACGCCCCCCGGTCCGCGCGATGGCCAGTCCGCGGATCATCGCCGCCGGCGTGAAGTAGTCGATCGCGACACGCGCCGCCCCGGCCAGCGCCATGCTGGCGATGAAGGCGCCGGACACCGCCAGCAGGCCGACATTGGCCAGCAGCGCCAGCAGCGCGACCGCCGCCCCCCCGAGCATCCAGCGCCGCTGCGGCGCCAGCAGGCGCCACAGGCGCAGCAGATCGGCGCGCGCCTGGTTCACGTCACACCTCCCTGCTGCTCGCGCAGCAGCCGCGCGAGGGCGCCGCCGGCCGCGGCCAACTGCGTCAGGCTGCCCTGCTCGACCACGCGCCCGGAGTCGAGCACCACCACGTGGTCGGCCAGTTCCAGCGTGCGCAGGCGGTGCGCCGCCATCAGCACGGTGCGTCCGCGCAGCTCCTCGCGCAGCGACTCGATCACCTGCTGCTGTGCTTGCGCGTCCAGGCTCGCGGTGGCCTCGTCGAGCAGCAGCAGCGGGCTGTCGCGCAGCAGCGCGCGCGCCAGCGCCAGGCGCTGCGCCTGGCCGCCCGAAAGACCGGCGCCGCGCTCCCCCAGCAGGGTGTCGAAACCCTGCGGCAGCGCGTCGATGAACTCCTCCGCGGCCGCCGCGCGGGCGGCGCGGCGCAGCGCCGCGACATCGGCGTCGGGGCGCGCCAGACGCAGGTTGTCGGCAACGCTGGCGGCGAACAGGTGCGGGCGCTGCGGCACCACGGCGATGCGCTGCAGCCAGGCCTGCTCGTCGAGCTCGTCCAGCTCCACCCCCGACACGAGGATGCGCCCGCGCTGCGGCCGGCCCAGCCCGAGCAGCAGCCCCAGCAACGTGGACTTGCCCGAGCCGCTGGCGCCCACCAGCGCGGTGACCTTGCCGGCGCCTGCCTCGAAGCTGCAGCCGCGCAGCGCCCCACGCCCGTCGTCGTAGGCGAAATGCAGCTCCTCGAAGCGCAGCGCCGGCGCTTGCGGCGGCGGCGCTGCGCCGCCACGCCGCGGCGGCGCCTCGACGTCCAGCACCGGCTGGATGCGCTGCGCGGCACCGATGGCATCCATGCGCAAGTGGTACACGCCACCCAGCGCGCGCAGCGGCGCGTAGTACTCGGGAGCCAGCAGCAGCACGAAGAACCCCTGCTCGAAGTGCATCTGTCCCCACATCAGCCGAAAGCCGATCAGCACCGCCACCAGCGCGATGCTCACCGTCGACAGGAACTCCAGCACCACCGACGACAGGAAGGCCACGCGCAGCACCCGCATGGTGGCCGCGCGGTATTGCTCCGAGACCTGCTCCACCACCTGCGCCTCGCGACGGCCGGCGCCCAGCAGCTTCAGCGAGACCAGCCCCTGCAGGGTGTCGAGAAAGCGCGCGGACAGTCGCGCCAGAAGCTGCCATTGCTGCTGGTTCATGTCCTCGGCGCCGCGCCCGATCAGCCACATGAACAGCGGAATCAGCGGCGCCGTCAACAGCAGCACCAGCCCGGAGATCCAGTCCACCGGGAACACCACCAGCAGGATCGCCGCCGGCACCAGCGCGGTCACGCGTGCAGTCGGCAGGTAGCGCGCGAAGTAGGCCTCCAGCGCCTCGATGCCGTTGACCAGGCTGTTGAGCAGGTCGCCGCGCTGCTGCGCGCGCAGCCACAGCGGCCCCAGGCGCTGCACGTGCTCGAGCAGGCGCTTGCGCAGCCGCTGGCGCAGCGATGCGCCGGCGCGAAAGGCCACGCGCTCGGCCGCGCGCACCAGTGCGAAGCGCAGCGCGAACACCGGCAGCAGCGCGAGCAGCCACGGCCATGCCTGGCGCAGCGGCGCGCGGTGCTCGACCGCTGCCGCCCCCACGTGGGCCAGAAGCGCCGCCTGCGCCACCACCAGCAGCCCCGACACGCTGCCCAGCGCCACCGCCTGGCGCAGCGGCCGGCGCAGCTCCGGGATGAAACCCTTCAGCCAGGCCTGGGCACGGGAATCGCGGGACGGAGTGGGAGGCGGCGACATGGCGGGAGGCGGCGCGGTGGGCCCGCGATACGCCTATTCGAGCATGCGCCGGGCACGCTCGCGCCGCCCTTGCGCGAAAACCGTACCGCCTTACGCCGCACGGTTTGCTTTAGATCATGGTTGACCCCGCGCACCGGGACGATCATCAAAACATGAATACTTTCGAGGGTTCGTACCTGGGCGACGCCGCGCGCATCGCCGACGACGCCCGGCTGGAATGCAAGATCTGCTGGTGGATCTACGACCCCGCGGTGGGTGACGAGCGGGCGCAGATCCCCGCGGGCACGCCGTTCACGCGGCTGCCGGACGACTGGCGCTGCCCGAACTGCGAAGGCGAGCGCACGCAGTTCATGGTCGTGAGCGACTGAAACACAACGCACTGGAGCCTGCCATGTGTCTGGGAATACCGGCTTGCGTGGTCGAGATCGTCGACGCCGAGGCGCTGCTCGGCAAGGTGGAGATCACCGGGGTGCGGCGCGTCGTGAACCTGGCCTGCGTGATCGACGACGCGCATCCCGTGCAGGAGCTGCCCGGGAACTGGGTGCTGGTGCACGTCGGCTTCGCGCTCAGCCGCATCGACCCCGACGAGGCGCGGCAGACCCTGGAGTTGCTGGCGCAGGTCGACCTGGCCGACGACGAGATCGGCATGCTGCGTGCCTGAACGCAGCTTTCGCGAGGCGGAGCGAACATGCAATACATCGATGAATTCCGCGACGCCGGGCACGCGCGCGGCCTCGCGCTGCGAATCGCCGAGCTGGCGGCGCGCGCCGGCGCGGCGCGCGGGCGCGCGCTGCAGATCATGGAGTTCTGCGGCGGCCATACCCACACCATCTTCCGCTACGGCATCGAGCAGATGCTGCCGCCCGAGGTCGAGCTGGTGCACGGGCCCGGCTGCCCGGTGTGCGTGCTGCCGCTGGGGCGCATCGACGATGCGCTGTCCATCGCGCTGCGCCCGCAGGTGATCTTCACCACCTTCGGCGACGCCATGCGGGTTCCCGGCGCGCAGGGCAGCCTGCTGCAGGCCAAGGGCGCGGGCGCCGACGTGCGCATGGTGTATTCGCCGCTCGACGCCTTGCAGGTGGCGCGCGCCAACCCGGGGCGCGAGATCGTGTTCTTCGCACTCGGCTTCGAGACCACGATGCCGGCCACCGCGCTGACCGTGCTGCAGGCCGAGCGCGAGGGCTTGCGCAACTTCTCGCTGCTTTGCTGCCACATCGCCACCGCGCCGACGCTGCGCGCTGTGCTCGACGAACCGGGGTTGGGGCTCGACGGCTTCCTCGCCCCGGGCCACGTCAGCATGGTCACGGGGGCCGAGCCCTTCCAGTTCGTGGCACGCGACTACCGCAAGCCGATCGTCATCACCGGCTTCGAGCCGGTCGACGTGCTGCAGTCGCTGTGGATGGTGCTGCGACAGATCGACGAGGGGCGCTCCGAAGTGGAGAACCAGTATTCGCGGGTGGTCGACACCTCGGGCAACCGCGCCGCGCTGCAGGCCATGGCACAGGTGTTCGAGGCTGGCGAGGACGCGCATTTGCGCGGCCTGGGCGCGA
>JAJYTY010000164.1 GCA_021792835.1 Pseudomonadota bacterium | reverse complement strand
GATCTGAGGTGGCCGCGGTGCTGGACTACCGCCTGCTGCGCGGGATCGCTCTGGAGGAGGTGGGGCGCGGTCACGTGAACATGCTCGAGACCCTGGCCGGGCGCATCGCGCAACGCGTGCTCGAACTCGCAGGCGTGCGCCACGTGCGGGTGCGCGTGGACAAGCCGAACATCTTCCCGGACTGCGACGGCGTGGGCATCGAGGTGACGCAGCATCGCGACGGCGATTGACGGAGGGGCCGCGATGGACCCGCGCAAGCACGAACTCGAGCTCAACAAGCTTTCCAAGCGCCTGCACCGGCTGGTCGGCCGCGCGATCGGCGATTTCGCGATGATCCAGCCGGGCGACAAGGTCATGGTGTGCATGTCCGGCGGCAAGGACAGCCACGTGCTGCTCGACATCCTGCTCGCGTTGCGCGAGCGCGCTCCGGTGGATTTCGAGCTGGTGGCGGTCAACCTCGACCAGAAGCAGCCGGGATTTCCCGAGCACGTGCTGCCCGAGTACCTGCGCTCGCGCGGGGTGCCGTTTCACATCGAGCAGCAGGACACCTATTCGGTGGTCAAGCGCGTGATCCCCGACGGGGCCACGCTGTGCAGCCTGTGCTCGCGCTTGCGCCGCGGCATCCTGTACAGGGTGGCCAGCGAACTGGGCGCGACCAAGATCGCGCTCGGGCACCATCGCGACGACATCCTGCAGACCTTTCTGCTCAACCTGTTCTTCGGCGGCAAGCTCAAGGCGATGCCGCCGAAGCTGGTCAGCGACGACGGACGCCACGTGGTCATCCGGCCGCTGGCCTATGTCGAGGAAGCGGATCTGGCGCGCTGGGCCGAGCACCGGCGCTTTCCGATCATCCCCTGCTCATTGTGCGGCAGCCAGGAGCAGCTGCAACGCAAGCAGGTCGCTGCGCTGTTGCGCGACTGGGAAAGGCAGCATCCCGGGCGGCTGGACACGATGTTCGGCGCGCTGGGCAGGGTCGTGCCGTCGCACCTGCTGGACCGCGAGGCCTTCGGCTTCGCCGAATTGCGTCCCGACGGACGTCACGATCCGCAGGGCGACAAGGCCTTCGACCCCGAACCTTGCGAGACGCCGCAGCCGGCGTCGGGCGCGCTGGCCTGGCTGGGCGTAGGGGAGTAGCGCAATAGCGGGGCGTGCGGCCCCCCGGGGCCGCACGCCGGACTGCCGGGGCCAGACGCGGCACTCCGGAGCGGGGGCGAGTAAAGTTCAGACTGGCGAGGCGGCCCTTGCTCCCGTCGCGCCCGAACCATGAATCCGGCCCTGAAGCTGTCTTCCCGAGTTCCACGCGGCGCGCTGCGCCCGCTGATGCTGGGCGCGGTCCTGGCCTGGCTGGGCGCGCTGGGTGGCTGTGCGTCTCTGAACGTCAACGCCTACCAGGTCGAGACCCCGCATCCGGCGCCGCAGGCTCTGGTTGGCGCGCAAGTGCAGTTGCAGGCGGCCCCCGGCGATGCCGAGAGTCCGCTGGCCGACACGCTGCAGTCGGCGGTGCTGGACGCGATGACCCATGCCGGCATGGTGCCGCTGCTTGGACGGCCGGCGCCGTACACCGCTCGCTATTCCTTCCGCAGCTACGTCGACTTCGAGGCCAGCTTCCCCAGCGCCTGGCCGCCTCCCGGCGCGCCGATCCTGCTTCCCGACGGCTCGTGGATCTACAGCGGTTACCCGTATTGGTGGCGCGGCTGGTCGTGGCCCCCGCCCTGGTATGAGCGCGTGTTCGAGATCGAGATACGCGATGCAGCCAGCGGCGCGCTGGTGTGGCGCAGCAGCTCGGAGATCGGCGGCTACGACCAGCGCATCGCGCCGGTGGCGGCGCAACTGGCGAAGGCCGCTTTTGCCGGATTTCCGCAGGAAAGCGGCAGGCGCCGCGTGCGACTTCCCGAAGGCGCGCGCTGAAGCAGGCCGCGGTGTTCCGCGGCCGCTTCCGGAGGGCTCCCACCCTATAATCGGCATGAAATTTGCAACGGCGACGCGAGTCGCCACGTTGCGGGCAGGGGCTTGAAGCCCGTGCCGTTCCCCACCATATGCAGTCGGATCGAGCCCGCGGCGCCGCGGGCGAGTGCTACTCGCATCAGGAGTTCGTCATGCCCATCTACGCGTATCGCTGCGAGTCCTGCGGCCATACTCTCGAAGCGTTGCAGAAGGTTTCGGATGCGCCATTGCGCGACTGCCCCGCCTGCGGCGCGTCCGCGCTGCACAAGCAGCTCACCGCGGCCGGGTTCCAGCTCAAGGGCTCGGGCTGGTACGCCACGGACTTCAAGGGCGGCGGCAGCGCCGCGCCGGCGGCCGCGGCCACTACCGCCACTACCGCCACTACCGCGAGTGCCGGCGCCACCGCATCGAGCGATGCGGCGCCCGCTGCCTGCGGCGCGTCCTGCGCCTGCCATTGAGCAGCTTCCCTTGAGACCATCGCCGAGGGGCTGCGCGGGGTCGCGGCAGGCGCCGCCGCGTGACGGCGTCGCCGCTCGCCCCGTGCCCGAAGGCCGCGCATGCACCTGAAAAAGACCTTCGTCGCCGGACTGCTGGTCTGGCTGCCGCTGACCATCACCGTCTGGGTGCTGTGGCAGCTGCTGTCGGTGTTCGACGGCATCTTCCGTGCCATGGTCGGCGCCGTCGGCGCGGTGGCGCCGCCGGCGCAGCCGCTGCTCGACCGCCTGGTGCACACGCCGGGGCTGGGGGTCGTGGTGGTGATCGCGGCGATCCTGCTGACCGGGGTGCTGGTGGCCAACATGGTCGGCCAGTGGTGGCTGCGGCAGTGGGATGCTCTGATCGCGCGAATCCCCATCGTCAAGAGCATCTACAGCAGCGTCAAGCAGGTCTCCGACACGGTCTTCGCCAGCAACGGCAACGCCTTCCGCCAGGCCGTGATGGTGCAGTACCCGCGCGCCGGCAGCTGGACCATCGGCTTCGTCACCGGGGCCCCCGGCGGCGAGGTCGCGCGACATCTGCCGGGCGAGCACATCAGCGTGTACGTACCGACCACGCCGAACCCGACTTCGGGATTTTTCCTGATGATTCCCAGGGCTGAGGTCGTGGAGCTTTCCATGAGCGTCGATGAAGCGCTCAAATACGTGATTTCGATGGGAGTCGTCGCGCCGCCTCCGCATGCGACGGCGGCCGCGCAGCGCTGAGCCGCGGCGCGACACGCGCGGCGCCGCCGTGCGGGCCTCGTCCGCCGTGATCCGAACGTCCCTCCGAACGCCCCTCCACCGTAGCGAATCCGTTCCATCTTTCCCGATCATGACCTTACGCAGCCATACCCTGGGAGCCGTCACCGAGGCCCTGCTTGGACAAACCGTCAGCCTGTGCGGCTGGGTGCAGCGGCGCCGTGACCACGGCGGGGTGATCTTCATCGACCTGCGCGACCGCGAGGGGCTGGTGCAGGTCGTGTGCGACCCCGACCGCGCCGACACCTTCGCGGTGGCCGAGGGGGTGCGCAACGAGTACTGCGTGCAGGTGCGCGGGCTCGTGCGCCCGCGCCCGCAAGGCACCGAGAACCCCGCGCTGGGTTCCGGCAGGGTGGAGGTGCTGTGCCATGCGCTGCAGGTGCTGAACGCGTCGGCCGCGCTTCCCTTCCAGCTCGACGACGACAACCTGTCCGAAACCACGCGCCTGACCCATCGCGTGCTCGACCTGCGGCGCCCGCAGATGCAGCACAACCTGCAGTTGCGCTACCGCGTCGCGATGGCGGTGCGCCGCTATCTGGACGCGCAGGGCTTCATCGACATCGAGACCCCGATGCTGACCAAGAGCACGCCGGAGGGCGCGCGCGACTACCTGGTGCCCAGCCGCGTGCATGCGGGCCATTTCTTCGCGTTGCCGCAGTCGCCGCAGCTGTTCAAGCAGATGCTGATGGTCTCCGGTTTCGACCGCTACTACCAGATCACCAAGTGCTTCCGCGACGAGGACCTGCGCGCGGACCGCCAGCCCGAGTTCACGCAGATCGACTGCGAGACCTCGTTCCTCGACGAGACCGAGATCCGCGGCCTGTTCGAGCCGATGATCCGCCAGACCTTCGAGCAGGTGCTGGGCGTGCGCCTCGCCGACCCGTTCCCCGCGATGGCGTACTCCGAGGCGATGGCCCGATTCGGCTCCGACAAGCCCGACCTGCGGGTGCGCCTGGAGTTCACCGAGCTCACCGACGTGATGCGCGACGTCGACTTCAAGGTCTTCAGTTCCGCGGCCGAGCTGGCCGACGGGCGCGTGGCCGCGCTGCGCGTGCCGGGCGGCGCGCAGATCAGCCGCAGCGAGATCGACGCCTACACGGATTTCGTGAAGATCTACGGAGCCAAGGGCCTGGCATGGATCAAGGTCAACGAGCGCTCGCGCGGGCGCGACGGGCTGCAGTCGCCGATCGTGAAGAACCTGCATGACGCTGCGCTGAATGCGCTGCTCGAGCGCAGCGGCGCCGGCGACGGCGACCTGCTGCTGTTCGGCGCCGACCGCGCGAAGGTGGTCAACGCCGCGCTGGGCGCGCTGCGCGTGAAGATCGGCCACAGCGAGTTCGGGCGTGCCCAGGGCCTGTTCGAGGACGCGTGGAAGCCGCTGTGGGTGATCGACTTCCCGATGTTCGAATTCGACGACGACGAGCAGCGCTGGGTCGCCTGCCACCATCCGTTCACCGCGCCGAAGGATGAACATGTCGACCATCTGGCCAGCGACCCGGGGCGCTGCCTGGCCAAGGCCTACGACATGGTGCTCAACGGCTGGGAGATCGGCGGCGGCTCGGTGCGCATCCATCGCGCCGACATGCAGAGCAAGGTGTTCTCCGCGCTGGGCATCGGCGAGGAGGAGGCGCGCGCCAAGTTCGGCTTCCTGCTCGACGCCCTGCAGTACGGCGCGCCGCCCCATGGCGGAATCGCCTTCGGGCTCGACCGCATCGTCACGATGATGGCCGGCGCGCCGAGCATCCGCGACGTCATCGCGTTCCCGAAGACCCAGCGCGCGCAGTGCCTGCTGACCGACGCGCCGAGCCCGGTCGACGAGCGCCAGCTGCGCGAGCTGCACATCCGGCTGCGCCAGAACCCGGCCGCCTGAACGTCCACAGCGCCCTCCGCCATGCCGCGCATCGACGATCCCCGACACGACAGCGAGGCCGGCCAGGCCGAGGCCACGCTGGATACCACGCGCATCGACGACACGCGCATCGCCGCGGTGCGCGCGCTGGTCTCGCCGGCGGTGCTGCTGGAGGAACTGCCGGTGACCCCGGCGGCCGAACGGCTGGTCGAGCAGGCGCGCGGCGATATCGCGCGCGTCCTGCGCGGCGACGACGACCGTCTCATCGTGGTCGTCGGTCCATGCTCGATCCATGACGCGCAGCAGGCGCTGAAGTACGCGCGCGGGCTGGCGCAGGCGCGTGCGCAACTCGACGATGCGCTGCTGCCGGTCATGCGCGTGTACTTCGAGAAGCCGCGCACCACGGTCGGCTGGAAGGGCTTCATCAACGATCCGCGCCTGGATGGCAGCTTTCGCATCAACGAGGGCCTGCGGCGCGCGCGCCAGCTGCTGCTCGACGTCGTCGAGCTCGGGCTGCCGGCCGGCACCGAGTTCCTGGACCTGCTGTCGCCGCAATATTTCAGCGACCTGATCGCCTGGGGGGCGATCGGCGCGCGCACCACCGAGAGCCAGAGCCACCGCCAGCTGGCGTCCGGACTGTCGTGCCCGGTGGGCTTCAAGAATGGCACCGACGGCGGCGTGCAGGTGGCGGCCGACGCGGTGGTCGCCGCCGGCGCCCCGCATGCCTTCATGGGCATGACCAAGATGGGCGTGGCGGCGATCTTCGAGACCCGCGGCAACACGGACTGCCATGTCATCCTGCGCGGCGGGCGCCAACCCAACTACGACGCCGCATCGGTGGATGCGGCCTGCGAGGTGCTGCGTCGCGGCGGCCTTCGCGAGCAGCTGATGATCGACTGCTCGCACGCCAACTCGGCCAAGCAGCCGCGGCGCCAGATCGAGGTGGCGGCGGACATCGCGCGGCGCATCGAGGCGGGCGAGCGCCGCATCACCGGCGTGATGGTGGAGAGCCACCTGCACGAGGGGCGCCAGGAGCTGGTCGCCGGACAGGCGCTGCGCGAGGGCGTCTCGATCACCGATGCCTGCCTGGGCTGGGACGACACGCTGGCGTTGCTGCAGGGGCTGGCGCGCGCGGTGCGCGCGCGCCGCGCCGTGCCGGGGAGCGCGGCATGAAGCCGGTGCCGGCGCTCGCGCCAGCAGCGGCGCCGAAGCTGCCGGTGTCGGTGCTGGTGGTGATCCACGACGCAGAGCTGAACGTGCTGCTGCTGGAACGCGCGGCGCACCCCGGCTATTGGCAAAGCGTCACCGGAAGCCTGGACGCACCCGACGAGCCACTGGCCCACGCGGCGGCGCGCGAGGTGGCCGAGGAGACCGGCCTCGTGGCCGACGGCGGGCTGCGCGACTGGCACCTGGTCAACGAATACGAGATCTACCCCACGTGGCGGCACCGCTACGCCGAAGGGGTTTGGAAGAACGTCGAGCATGTGTTCAGCCTGCAGGTGCCGCGCGCCGCGCCGGTGCGCCTGGCCGAGCGCGAGCACCGGGCGTGGTTGTGGCTGCCGTGGCGCGACGCGGCGGCGAAGTGCTTCTCCGAATCCAACGCGCAGGCCATCGAGCAGCTGCCACGGCGCCTCGGCGGGCCTGCGGGAGCAGGGCGATGACACGGCAGGCGGCGCCGCGGCGCGAGCCGACGCAGGCACTTCGCGTCGCCTCGTACAACATCCACAAGGGGGTGCTGGGCATGGGCCCGGCCAAGCGCCTGCGCATCCACGCGCTGCAGGAGGGACTGCGCGCGCTGCAGGCCGACGTCGTGCTGTTGCAGGAGGTGCAGTTCGAGCACCGCCGCCACGCGCAGCGTTTCGCGTCGTGGCCCGAATTGCCGCAGCACGAGATGCTGGGGCAGGGGCTGGGCATGTTCGCCGCCTACCACACGAATGCGCACACCCGCCACGGCGAGCATGGCAATGCGCTGCTGTCGCGTTTCCCGATCCTCGACATCAGCCACCAGGACGTGTCGGACCACCGCTTCGAGCAGCGTGGTCTGCTGCACGCGCGCCTGGCGCTGCCTCCGCAGCGCGGCGGCGATGCCGAGGTGCTGCACTGCGTGGTCGTGCACTTCGGGCTGTTCCGCGGCGGGCGCAAGCGCCAGATCGAGCGTCTGGCCGAGTACCTGGCAGGCCAGGTCCCGGCGGGCGAGCCGTTGATCGTGGGCGGCGACTTCAACGACTGGCGCGGCGAGCTCGGCGCCGAGCTCGCCGCGCTGGGCCTGCTGGACGCATCGACGCGAGCCGCGCCCGCCGCGACGCCGCGGCGCCCGCGCTGGCACCATCGCATGCGTACCTTTCCCGCGCTGCTTCCGCTGATGCCGCTGGACCGCATCTACGTGCGCGGCTACGCCGCGCATTCGGTCGGCCTGGGGTGGGGCTCCGACTGGGCCAGGCTGTCCGACCACGCACCGCTGCTGGTCGACCTGGACCCGCTGCCGCAGGCCGCGCCGGTCGTGCTGCCGCGTGGCGCGGCGCGCGCCGCGACCCATGCCTAGCGCCGCCAGGCGCGACATCACGCGGCGCCTGCGCGCCTGGTGGCGGCGCAACCTGCGCGCGTGGCGCGAAGGCAGCGGGGCCGGCGACACGCCCACGCGCACGCCGTGGCGCGACGGCAACTGCATCGAACTGCTCCCGCTGGGCGCCAGCCTGTTTCCGGCGCTGCAGCAGGCCTGGCGCGCCGCGCGCAGCAGCATCTGGGTCGAGACCTACATCTTTCACGACGATCCCACCGGGCTGGCGCTGGCCGATACGCTGATCGAGGCGGCGCGCCGCGGCGTGCAGGTGCGCGTGATGGTCGACGGACTGGGGTCGAACCGGTCGATCGCCGCGCTCGGACCGCGCTTCGCGGACGGCGGAGTGGAATTCATGGTGTACCGTCCGTGGCGGCGCTGGATCGACCTGCTGCAGCGCGGGCACTGGCGGCGCCTGCATCGCAAGATGTGCGTGGTGGATGCGCGCGTGGCCTTCGTGGGTGGCATCAACCTGATCGACAGAT
>JAJYTY010000163.1 GCA_021792835.1 Pseudomonadota bacterium | reverse complement strand
TGTTCCGACCGCGTCACCGCCGAGCAGAACCTGCGCCACCTGTTCGAGGCCAGCCCGGTGCCGCTGGTGCTGGCCGGCTGGCCGCACGGCCAGTTGCTGCACGTGAACCAGGCGGCGCTGGACCTGCTGGATCCGCAACGCGCGCTGGCCGACCCGCTGCTGGCGCAGGCCGCGGACTTCTATGCCGATCCGCAGACGGCGTCGACGCTGGGACGCTCGCTGGCGCGGCACGATGCCATCGGTCCCCTCGACCTGCGCATGAAGGACAGCACGCGACGCGTGCTCGACGTCATGCTCAGCGCGCGCAGGCTGCGCTACGACGGCCGCCGCGCGGTGCTGGCCAGTCTGGTCGAGATCACGCACCGCAAGCGCCACGAGCACGAGTTGCGCCGTCTCGCGCACACCGACGCGCTGACCGGGCTGTACAACCGGCGAGGTTTTTTCGCGCGTGCCGAAACCATCAGCCGGAACCCGTCCCTGGCCCCGCTGGCGCTGCTGGTGCTGGACGTCGACCACTTCAAGAGCGTCAACGACCGCCACGGCCATGCCATCGGCGACCTCGTGCTGCAGCAACTGGCCGGACGCATGGCCTCGGTCCTGCGCGACGCAGACCTGCTGGCGCGCATCGGCGGCGAGGAATTCGCGGCGCTGCTTTGCGGTGTCTCGCCGCAGCAGGCCTGGGAACTGGCCGAGCGCCTGCGCTGCGCCGTATGCGAACACGAGCTGCGCTGCCAGGGCCTGCGCCTGTCGTTGAGCGTGAGCGTGGGCGTGTCCCTGCTGGAGGCTGGGGAGAGCGACTTCGAGAACGCGCTGGCACGCGCCGACGACGCGATGTACCGGGCCAAGCAGGCCGGGCGCAACCAGGTCTGCCCGCTGCCCGCCACCAACGCCACCGCCTGACACCGCGACACCACGGGTCAGCCGGCTTCGTCCGCAGCCGGAGCCAGTTCGCCGACGAAGCTGTCCACCGCCGGGCGCTGCCGCGGCTCGCGCAGTCGCGCGCGCGTTCCCACGGCGACGAAGCACACGGCGCGCTCGAAGCGCTGCAGCCCGAAGCATTCGCGCAGCGCGCGGCTGTCCATCGCCAGCCCGCTGACCAGCCCGGCGCCGAAACCCTGCGCATGTGCCATCAGCAACAGGTTCTGCAACGCACACCCCAAGCTGACCATTCGCTCGTGCTGGGTGATGTGGCGTTGCGCGTCCCCGCCCTCGCGCACCACGGCCAGCGCGAGGAACGGTGCGCGCGAGGCCTTGTCGCGGGCACGCGCGCGCTCGTCGTCTCCCGCCGCGGGGTCGCGTTCGAGCAGCGCCTGCTCGAAGGCCGAGGCCAGGCGCGCGCGCGCGTCGGGGCCGACCAGCACGAAGCGCCAGGGCAGGATCTGCCCGTGGTCGGGCGCGCTCGCCGCGGCCTCGAACAACTGGCGGCGTTGCGAGGCATCGGGTCCCGGCTCGACCAGATGCCGGGGTCCGGTCTGCACGCGCCGGCGCATCTGCGCAAGCAGCCCCGACGGATCGCAGGAGTCGACGCTGGCGGGCGGGAAGTCGGGGGAGGTCATGGCATGGAGCATGCGCTCGCGCGCGTCGGATGGCGGCTGCCGTTTCGTGCGTCAAGCTTAGTCGCAAGCCGGCAGCACTGAATCGGCATCGGAAATGCCATTAAAATGGGGAGTATCGGTGCCGCGCGGCACCGGCCACCCTGCCCCGCCGGACCCAGCCGATGAAACTCACCGCCTTTGCAGATTTCGGATTGCGCACGCTGCTGCTGCTCGCCGCCGGACGGCGCTCCAGCTGGTCCAGCGCCGAGCTCGCCGAGCGCCTGCAGGTCTCGCGAGACCACCTGGTCAAGGTCATCCAGCGCCTGGCCGCCGGCGGCTACGTGCAGACCACGCGCGGGGCCGGCGGCGGTGTGTCGCTGGCGCAGGATCCGCAATCCATCCGGCTCGGCCAGGTGCTGGCGTGGATGGAGCACGAGCAGGTGCTGGTCGAGTGCTTTCGCGACGACGGCGGCGCCTGTCGACTCAACCCGATGTGCCATCTGCGCGGACGGCTGTCTGCTGCCGAGAAGGCGTTCTACGCCGAACTCGACCGCAGCACGCTGGCCGACTGCCTCAATCCCGCGCTGCGCGCCTTCGCGCGCGCCGACTCCGCCAACGTGCGCCTGCCCGCCTGAGGCACGGCGCTGCCGGCGCCGTTCGGGAGCCTATGCGGATTCGTACTCGGGGAACAGCAGGTTGTTCTCCAGGTGGATGTGCTGCACAAGGTCGTCGGCGAACTTGGCCACGCCGGCGTACAGCGCGCGCCACGAATTGCAGGCCTGCTCCGGAAGCTGGCCGTCGCGCGTGATGTCGCGCAATTGCTGCAGCAGTTGCGCGTGCTCGACGTGCTCGTCGCGCATGCGCGAGATCGGCGCGTTCAGCGGCGTGCCGCGCGGCATGCGCTGCATCATCGGGAACAGGATCTGCTCTTCCTTGGCCATGTGATCCGACAGCTCGCGCAGCACGCGCTCGAGCAGGTCGCCCAGCCCGGCCGGGACCTGCGGATGATCGTGGTGCACACGCTCCACCTTGCGCGCCAGCAGCGCCAGCTCGGGAAGCTCGGCGCGGTGCGTGTCGTGGAAGCGCTCACGGATGTAGCGCGTCAGCTCGGCCGGGTCGCCGGGCGCATCGCAGGCCTGCGGTTCGAGCGCGGCGATCTGTTGCTGCAGTTGCTGCAGATCGAGCCCGCGCTCGGCGGCGGCCTCGCGCAGCGTGCGTGCGCCGCCGCAGCAGTAGTCCAGGCGCAGGCGGCGCAGCAGGCCGAGAGCCTGCGGACGGCTGCGTGCGAGCTCGCCCAGCGCGAGCCCGCCCAGATCGCCGGGCACGGCGGCGGCCGGCTGCGCGGCATCGACGACATCATGCATGATCGACTCCTGTTCGAATCGGGTTTGAATTGGTATTCAGCGTACTACGATAACCCGCAAAGGGGAATATTTTTTACCTCTTTCCATGGCGCGCGCCGCCATGGCGCCCGGGTCGCCATGCTGTATGCTTGAACAGTTCCTCGATGCTTCCACGCCCGCATGTCCGCCGTCGCCGATTCCGTGCAATGCTGCAGCGAACTGTTCGGGCTCAACCCCGAGCAGCGCACCGCGGTCGCGCACGGCCGCGGCGACGCGCGCGCGCCGGCGCTGCTGCTGATAGCGGGAGCCGGCTCGGGCAAGACCACGACCCTGGCCGCGCGCGTGGCGCGCCTGGTGCTCGACGGCGCGGATCCGCAGCGCATCGTGCTGCTGAGTTTCTCGCGTCGCGCGGCGCAGGACCTGCAGCGTCGCGTCGGCGCCGCGCTGGCGCAGGCACTGCGCCTGCCGCCGGCGCAGCCGGCGCCTGCGCTGGCGTGGGCAGGCACCTTCCACTCGGTGGGCGCCCGCCTGCTGCGCGAGTACGCGCGGCACATCGGGCTGGCGAGCGACTTCAGCGTGCTCGACCGCGGCGACTCGGAGGATCTGCTGGGCATGCAACGCCAGGCGCTGGGCTTCGGCGAGCGCCGGCAGCGTTTCCCGCTGAAATCCACCTGCCTGGCCATCCATTCGCGCTGCATCAACAGCGGCGATGCGTTGCCCGACGTACTGCGCGAGCACTTCCCGTGGTGCGCGGCCCACGCGTCCGAGCTGCGCCTGCTGTTCCAGGCCTACACCGCGGAAAAGCTGCGCCAGCACCTGCTGGACTTCGACGACCTGCTGCTGTGGTGGTCGCAGATGATGGCCGAGCCGCTGCTGGCACCGCGCATCGGCAGCCGCTTCGACCACGTGCTGGTCGACGAGTACCAGGACACCAACCGGCTGCAGGCCGCCATCGTGCGCGGACTCAAGCCCGATGGCGCCGGAGTCACCGCGGTCGGCGACGACGCGCAGGCGATCTATTCCTTCCGCGCCGCCGAGGTGCGCAACATCCTGGACTTCCCCGCGCAATACCCGAGTCCGGCGCGCGTGCTGGGGCTGACGCGCAACTATCGCAGCACGCAGCCGATCCTCGATGCCGCCAACGCGCTGATGGCGCAGGCCGGCGAGGGCTACGCCAAGCGCCTGTGGACCGACCGCGGCTCGCGTGACCTGCCGCGCCTGGTCCACGTCGCCGACGAGGCCGCACAGGCCGCCTGGGTGGCCGACCAGGTGCTGGCGCAGCGCGAGCGCGGCCTCGCGCTGCGCCAGCAGGCGGTGCTGTTTCGCGCATCGCAGCACAGCGCGGTGCTGGAGCTGGAGCTGCAGCGCCGGCACATCCCCTTCGTCAAGTTCGGCGGGCTGCGCTTCATCGACACCGCGCACGTGAAGGACGTGCTTGCGCTGCTGCGCTGGAGCTCCAACCCGCGCCACCGCCTGGCCGCCTTCCGCGTCGCGCAGCTGGTCCCCGGAATCGGACCCGCGCACACCCGCCGGCTGCTCGCCGAGCTGCAGTCGGCGGCCGAACCGGCACAGGCGCTGCGCGACTTCCGCGCGCCGCCCGCCGCGCGCGAGGACTGGGACGAACTGCTGCGCCTGTGGCAGCGCCTGCATGCGCAGCCGGCGTGGCCGGCTCCCGTCGAGCTCGCCTGCGCCTGGTACGAGGCCCAGCTGCCGCGCCTGCACGACGACGCCGCGGCGCGCGCCGCCGACCTGCGCCAGCTGTGCCGCATCGCCGGCTCCTACGCCGACGCGCAGCGCTTCGTCACCGAGCTGACCCTGGATCCGCCCGAACTCGGCAGCGACCTCGCCGGGCCGGCGCTACGCGACGACGACTACCTGATCCTGTCCACCATGCACTCGGCCAAGGGCCAGGAATGGAAGGCGGTGTACGTGCTCAACGCGGTCGACGGCTGCATTCCGTCGGACCTGGCCTGCGACGACACCCGCCAGCTCGACGAGGAGCGACGCCTGCTGTACGTGGCGATGACCCGTGCGCGCGAGCACCTCGAGGTGCTGGTGCCGCAGCGCTTTTACGTCACGCAGCAGGCCGCCCGCGGCGACACCCACCTGCACGCGCTGCCCAGCCGCTTTCTCGATGCCTCGGTGCGCGCGCTGATGCACGAATCGACTCCGCGCGCGCAGCCGGAGCCTGCCGCGCCCGTCGACGACGGGCCGTCCGCGGCGCCGGCGCTGGCCGATCGCATCGCGTCGCGCTGGGACTGACGTCCCGCCCGGAACCTCACTGGTTGAGCTGGCGCATCGCGCGCCCCAGCCCGTCCAGGGTCATCGGGTACATGCGCCCGCCGAACACATCACGCACGATCTGGATCGACGGGTGGTACTTCCACAGATCGGAAGGGCTCGGGTTGAGCCACGCCGCGCGACGCCAGGTCTGCAGCAGGCGCTGCAGCCATGCCGCGCCGGGCTCGCGGTTGTCGAATTCCAGCGCCCCGCCGGGTTGCATGATCTCGTAGGGGCTCATGGTGGCGTCGCCCACCACCACCAGCTTGTAGTCCTCGCCGTACTTGTGCAGCAGGTCCAGCGTGTCGATGCGCTCGGAGTGACGCCGGCGGTTGTCCTTCCAGACGTGGTCGTAGATGCAGTTGTGGAAGTAGAAGTGCTCGAGGTGCTTGAACTCGCTGCGCGCGGCCGAGAACAACTCCTCGCAGATCCGGATGTGGTCGTCCATCGAGCCGCCGACATCGAGGAACAGCAGCACCTTGACGCGGTTGTGGCGCTGCGCGCGCATGCGCAACTGCAACCAGCCGGCGTTGCGTGCGGTACCGCGAATGGTGTCGTCGAGGTCGAGCTCGTCGGGCGCGCCCTCGCGCGCGAAACGCCGCAAGCGGCGCAGCGCGACCTTGATGTTGCGGGTTCCCAGCTCGACGTGGTCGTCCAGGTTGCTGAACTCGCGCCGCTCCCACACCTTCACCGCGCTGCGGTTGCCGGCCGAGGGTCCTCCGATGCGCACGCCCTCCGGGTGGTAGCCGCCATGCCCGAAGGGACTGCTGCCGCCGGTGCCGATCCAGTGGCTGCCGCCGGCGTGGCGCCCCTTCTGTTCTTCCAGGCGCTTGCGCAGTTCCTCCATCAGGCGGTCCCAGCCGAGCCGCTCAAGGCGCGCTCTTTCCTCGGGCGACAAGTGCCTGCGCATCGACTCGCGCAACCAGTCCTCGGGAACCTCGGCCTGCATTCCCGGCAGCTGCTGCACGCCGCGGAAATAGCTGGCGAAGGCGATGTCGAAGCTGTCGTAGTGCGACTCATCCTTCACCAGCGCGCAGCGCGACAACGCATGGAATTCGTCGATCGACGGCCCGATGACCCGTGCGCGCAAAGCCTCCAGCAGGCTCAGGTACTCGCGCGTCGACACCGCCAGCCCGTGGTCGCGCAGGTGCAGGAAGAAGTCGATCAGCATGGCAGGGATCTCCCCGCAGCTTCGCCGCGCTAGCGATTGTGGCGCGCCATGAACACCAGGCGCTCGAACAGGTGCACGTCCTGCTCGTTCTTCAGCAGCGCGCCGTGCATCGGCGGCACCACCACCTTGTGGTCGCTGCTGCGCAGCGCCTCGGGCCCGATGTCCTCGGCCAGCAGCAGCTTGAGCCAGTCGATCAGCTCCGAGGTCGAGGGTTTCTTCTTCAGCCCCGGCACGTCGCGCAGGCCGAAGAACACTTCCAGCGCCTCGCTCAGCAGTTCCTTGCGCAGCCCGGGAAAGTGCACGTCGACGATGCGGGACATGGTCTCGCGGTCGGGAAACCGGATGTAGTGGAAGAAGCAGCGCCGCAGGAAGGCGTCGGGCAGCTCCTTCTCGTTGTTCGACGTGATGAACACCAGCGGGCGGTGACGCGCGCGCACGGTCTGGCGGGTCTCGTAGCAGTGGAACTCCATGCGGTCGAGTTCGCGCAGCAGGTCGTTGGGGAACTCGATGTCGGCCTTGTCGATCTCGTCGATCAGCACCACGCAGGGGCCGTCCATCTCGAAGGCCTGCCACAGCACGCCCTTGACGATGTAGTTGCCGATGTCGTGGACCTTCGCGTCGCCGAGCTGCGAGTCGCGCAGGCGCGACACCGCGTCGTACTCGTACAGCCCCTGCTGCGCCTTGGTCGTCGACTTCACGTGCCACTGCAGCAGCGGCAGCCCGAGCGCTCCCGCCACTTCTTCGGCCAGCATGGTCTTGCCGGTGCCCGGCTCGCCCTTGATCAGCAGCGGACGCTGCAGCGTGATCGCCGCGTTGACGGCGATGTTCAGCTCGGGCGTCGCCACGTAGCCGCTACTGCCTTCGAAGCGCAAGCTCATGCGTCCATCTCCTGAAATCGAATCCGGGCAGCCCGCAGGCCGCGACGTGCATCGGGGCGGGCCGGCCGGGGCACGGCCCCGGTGGCGACGATCAAAGCGGGCGTTGCCACGCCAGCCGTGCGCCGAATGCCAGGAACACCAGCCCGGTGCAGCGGTCCAGCGTGCGCATCACCCGCTCGCGCGCCAGCCAGCGCCCGATCGGCGCGGTGGCGGCGATCAGCACGCCGAACCACGCCAGCGACAACAGCACATGGACGCAGGCCAGCAGGAACAGGAAACCCGCCGGCCACACGCCATGCGGCACGAACTGCGGCAGGAAGCTGACGTAGAACACCCCCACCTTCGGGTTCAGCAGGTTGGCCAGCAGGCCGCGCAGCCCGCTCGCGCGCAGCCCCTGCGCGCCCATCGCCGCACCCGGCTGAGGCCACTCGCGACGCGGGCGCAGCAGCATGCGCAGCCCGAGCCAGCACAGGTAGGCCGCACCGGCCAGTTGCAGCACCCGGTAGGCCAGCGCCGACTCCGCCAGCAGCGCGGCCAGCCCGGCGGCGGCCAGCAGGCCCCAGCCCAAGCAGCCCAGCGCCACACCCAGCGCCGCCGCGGCGCCGCGGCGCCTGCCTCCGGCGGCCGCGCTGCGCAGCACCAGCGCGGTGTCCACGCCTGGCGTGATGGTCAGCAGCAGTGCCGCGGCGGTGAAGGCGAGCAGGGACGAAACGACGGAATGCATGGTCTCGAAGCCACGAGGTGGTTGCGGGAGATCCCGGTGGATGCGGCCATCGTATCGCGCGGCGGCCCGCCGCGCTCACCCGCCGGCCTCGCTCCGGCCGTCAGTGAAAGTCGCGCACCTCTAGCTGCAGCCGACCGAGCAGCGGCGTCAGGTCGAACAACCG
>JAJYTY010000162.1 GCA_021792835.1 Pseudomonadota bacterium | reverse complement strand
CGGAGTGTCCGAGTCGACGCTGAACAAGTGGAAGATCGATCACCCCGAGTTTTCGGAGTCCCTTCGGGGTGCCGCGACCTCCGAGGCGTCCGTCGCGGTCGCGCGTCGGGCTGCGCGGCTCCCAGTGGTGCGCGACGGCCCGGCATCCGCGGGCTGCGTCCAGCACGATGCTGGTCTGGAAGGCGTCATCGTCCTCCCGGGACGTCGTCAGTTCGTCGGGCGCCGCGCGGAACTTGAGCAGCAGCCGCAAGGAGCGGATCTCGGCGAGTGCGACGTCGGGCGCGAGGCTGCCGAAGAGCGCGCGGCTCAGCACCCGGTCGATCATCTGGAGGATGCCGGCATCGCTCACCGTCAGGTCGGGCGGCGGAGGCGTCGGCTCGTAGCGCGGCGGCTGGTCCCATGCGGGGAGCGGGGGGGTTGAGGTCAGGCATGATTTCGATCCTTTCTGCTGAGGTGCTCAGTTGAGCGGGACGTAGGGAGGTGGCGAGAGGCGAGTCGTCGTGAACCACGGGCCGTCCTGCTGCTGTGTCGAGAGCTCGTGCGTGACGGTCTGCACCGGCCAGGTTCCGTTGGACTTCGGGATGGAGCTGGTCAGCTGGATCTGGCGCCCCATTCGGATTTCGGGGTTGAACTCGGAGCGCACGACGAATCCCGACTCCCAGTAAGTCGGATAGCCGACCAGGCCGTTGTCGGGTCCGAGAGGGATGACCACGCTGTCGCGATAGCCGTCGTTCGGCCAGATCGTGACGGTGCCCTGCGAGAACTCCACCGGGAAGCCCGCGGCATGCGCGACCTGTTGGATTTGCTGAACCACGCTTCCGTACACGTACTGGTCGCGCACGACCGCGTGCGCGCCGCCGTCGTTGACGAACTGCAGATTCGTGCTGGCCACCAGGGCACGGATGATGTCCTCTGCGTTCTGCGCCCCCGCGTAGTGGCGGGGAGCCCCAGGGAGGGCCTTCTGATACAGACCCGTGACCGCTGCGACGACCAGGCAGACCTCTGGAATTGCCGAGAAGTCCATGAAGCTGCGGTAGATCGTTCCCTCGAAGATGTTCGACATCCGACCGCCGACGTCGCCGGCGAGGACTGTGACGCCTGGTCTGGAAATCGCTGCGAACTGGGTCCCGACGCTGGAGAACTGGTTCATCTGGGCGAGCGTCATGCCCCAGACGTGCAGCTGCAGCATGGCCGAGGCCTGAAGTCCACCTGGCATGTCGACGATCGCGGAGACCTTCAGGCCGTCGAGCTCGACCGTTCCCTGCGCGTCGCTGAAGATCAGATTGATCTGGCGCTGTGCGAAGGTCATTCGTCGTCGCTCCCATCCGCGCCGAGGACGTCCGTGCGGGCCTGCGACCAGACACGCAGCACGCCCGCCATCAATTCGGCATCCGCCACGCTGCGCCGGCCGAGGGCTACGTCGGTCAGGAGTTCCTCGATGCGCCGGGCATCTGCGACACGCGACAGTCGACGCGCCCGCACCAGGGCGGTCCACAGTCGAAGCCGGCTGAGGGTGGTTTGGGCGACCTGAAGGTCGTAGGGGCGCTGCGCCCGCCGGCTGGGGTCGGGCATTTGCAGGGCTTGCAGCACCGGCTCGCAGTCCCGCGCGGCGCCCTTGACCGCGTCACTCTCGTGGCCCGGTCGATCCCCGAGCGCCGCAGTGAACTTGCGGTCTTCCTGCAGGATGGCGAGCAGTTCGGCGAGCGTCTGCGCGCCCAGATAGGCCAGGTCCGCCGAGATCCGTCCGAGGTGTTCCTGCTCGTACAACCCCTTGACGGCGCGCACGAGGTCTTCGGGGGCTGTGAGGTCGGGTGCCTTCGGGTGCTCGGGTTGAGCGAAGGCGTGCATTCCGTGGTTCATGGACATTCCTTTCGGGGGCGTGGTGAGAGGCATAGCGCGCTGGTCGCGCCAGGGGGGATTCGTGTCCCGCTCGGCCAGCAGCAGGCGTGTCGTGACAGCGCGGGAGAAGTCGTGCTCGCGGGGGCGGCGGTAGCGGACGGCGGCGCTCATGCTTCGGCCCCTTGCCTGAACTCGACAAAGCGCACGGTCTTGCGCCTCGGCGAATCGCAGAACTGCTGTGCGCCGCGGTGCAGCCACAGTGCGATCGAGCGATCCTGGACCTCGCCGTTGCGCTGCTTGGTCAGACGAAGGCGCCCGTCGACCGTCGTGGGGTCGTAGCCGGTGGCGTCGGGGTCGTTCTTCGCGCTCCAGACGGACAGCACGTTGTCGGCGCCATCGGTGATCTTCGAACTTCCGGCGACGTCGAGCTTTCCCGGCTCGCGGCTCTCGTCGGCGCCTTTTCGTGGATGCGCCACCAGGTGGACGTGCACGCCATGGCGCTTGGCGAAGTCGGCGATCAGCTGCACCGCTTTCTTCTGGGCCGAGAACGCGCCGGGGCCGTCCTCGGGGACGTCGATCATCATCAGGCTGTCGATCACGAACTGGTCGCAGCCGTACCGGCGGTTGGCGTAGGCGAACACCTCGAGCAGGCGCTCCAGCTTGGCCGATCCGATCGTGGCGACGACCCACACGCGCTCGCCCAGCCAAGCCCCGATCGCCTCGATGTAGGGCGCGGATGGCCGATCCATTCCGCTGGCCTGCTTGACCATGCGCTTGGCCTGCATCGCCGGCTGCATCTCGCCCGAGAAGATGCACCAGCGCGCGCCCATGTGCGCCGTCTGCAGCGCCACCTGGGACAGCGCCAGGCTCTTGCCGTGCCCGTTGATGCCAGTCCAGACCGTGAACTCGCCGCGTCGAAATCTCAGCCAATCGTGCGTCGTCGCGCCGATGCTCAGCGGGTAGCTGCCATCGTCTTCGGCGCCGGGTGCCGGCCAGAACATCGCCTTGACCAGCGTGGTGAAGTCGCTGAGCGGCTGCAGCTCGGCGGGATCGACAGGCTTGGCGGCGCGCAGCGCCTCGTAGAAGAACTCGGCATCCTTGCCGGCCTGCAGCGCCTCATTGGCGTCCTTGTGGCCGGGAAAGGTGGCGATCCTGCACCGCTCGAAGCCGAGCCGCCTGGCGACTTCTTGCGCACCCTTGCGGCCGGCTTCGTCATCGTCGTAGGCGAGCAGGATGTCGCTGAAGCGCTGCAGGCGTTCCCAGTCGCTCTCGATCCACTGGTGATTGCCGGCGCCGGCGTTGCAGGAGAGCGCGGCGTAGCCGAGCTGGTGTAGCGTCATGGCGTCGATCTCGCCCTCCGTCAGCACCACGGTGCGCTCCTTCGGGTCGATCAGGTGCCAGCCGAACAGGCATGGCTCCGCGCCCGCTTCCTGGCGCATGTCGTGCTTATCGGCGACGTTGCGGCTCTTGGCGTTGACCAGCTCGCCGTCGCGCAGGTACGGGAACACGGCATAGGTCTTGCCGCCGCGGATCTGCTCGCCGACCTTGAAGGCCTCCAGCGTGGCCTCGGTCAGCCCTCGACCGAGCAGCCAGTCGCGCGCGCCGGCCTTCGGCTTGGCCACGTCGGGCTGGCGCTTCGGCCGCGTGTAGGCCTTCGCCGGGCGCTCGGGCATGGTCAGGCTCACGCCGAGGTACTGGGCCGCCTGGCGCATCGCCTCCGCGACGGAGCAGGCGCGCACCGCGCCCCAGAGGTCGAGCAGGTCGCCGCCCTGGTCGGTGGCAAAGTCCTTCCACACGCCGCGCTTGGCGCCGCCGACACGCACGGACAGCGACTGGCCGGGCTCGCCGCTGATGCCGCCCACCTTCCATTCGGCGCCGGCCTTCTTGCCTTGCGGCAGCAGGTAGGCGGCCACCTCCGCGGCGTGCGCCTCGAGCTGCATCGAGATTTCCTTGGCGTTCATGCCTCTGCACTCCCAGTGATGCGCAGCACCCAGGTGCCGAAACGGCGGTACGCGGCGCATCGCGTGGCGCCGGCGCAGCCGATCGCGACAATGGCGGACTTGAGCAGTGCCTTCATGCCGACACCTCCGCGCGTTGGCCGCCCTGGAACTCGCGCCAGTTCGACGCCCAGCAACCGGCCTCGGCTGCGTCGCCTTCGCTGGCAAAGCCGGCACGCTTCCACCACGCATTAGCGTTGTCGGCCGCCTGTGTCGGACCTTCGTCCTCCCAGCGGCGTTGGTTCAGCCAGGTCGCCGGGTGCGGGATGTAGCGACCACCGTCGCGCGTCCACTGCTCCGATGCCTTGTCGCGCTGGATGGCGGCCAGGATTGCCGCCTGCGTCTGCCCATCTGCCTGCACCTTCGCCCAGGCCTTCAGCGCCGCTGGCTTCGCCTTCTTCGCCGGGTAGGCCGACCAGAACGCTTTGAAGGCGTCCGACAGCGAATCGGCGGCAGCCGATGAGCGAGGGGGTTTGGGGGTGTTCTTCTTCTCCGGCTCCGGCTCCGGCTCCGGATTAGGCATAGCCTTCCCGAAGGCTTCGGCGAAGGCTTCCCCGAAGCCTTTCCCCATGCCTTCCGCAAAGGCTTTCGCGCGAGCAACGACGCGGGTTTTGAGGGTGCACTCGGGTAGGAGATCGAGGGCGCCGATCCAGGCTCGGACGACGTTCGGGGACTCGGGCGAGTTGTACCGGATGAAGTTCGGGAGGGCGATCAAGCAGGCCTTCGGGTCATGTTCAGCCATACCCTTCGATGTGGCTTCCTGGAAGGCTTCCCGGAAGGCTTCCGCCGACCATCCCAGTTCTTCGGCCAGCCCGGCGACCGTGGCGCGCATCGCCCCGAGCGCGGTCATGTTCGGATGGGTCAGCACCATCAAGAAGGCCAGCTTGCCGTGATCGCTGAGGCCACGGTACTTTGCGTCGTTCCAGATGCGCGGGTCGATCTTGCGAAATCTGGCCATGTCAGCACTCCCGCCCGATCTGAGCCGCTACCAGCGCGCGCAGGCGCAGGCGCCGGTCCCACTCGCGACAGACGGGGCAACGGCCGGAGACTTGGCAGGAGCATGCCGCGCGCCAGAGGGTGGGCGTGAGGCACATGCGGCCCGGGCGCAGCGGGATCACGACGGCTTTCGAGCGTGGCGCGTTCATGGCTGCACCTCCAGCCAGTAGCGTCCGACACGGTGCCGCCGGCCCGCATCGGTTTCCTCGGTGACCCAAGCCATGCTGATCGGCCAGCCGGCGCGGCGCAGCTCGAGCACTCGTGCGCAAGGATGCAGCACGTCGAGCTCGCGCCGAGCCTGGATCGTCGTCAACGATCGACCGGCTTGCAGGTGGGCGAGGATGCGCGCGCGTTGTGCCGCCGCTGCGTTGGGGCTACCATCGCGGTGCTGATCGTCTAGCTTTGCCCTGGCGCCGCGGCTCTGGCAGGAGCACGCGGCGTCGTCACGTTCGGGCCTCATTGCGCACCGCCCATGAGTGCGCGGGCAATGTCAGCCACCGGCCAAAGCAGGCGACCGCCGACCTTGCGGGGCCGGATGCCCCACGCATGGCCGCTGAGGCTCAGATTCTTGCGGGCAGTCTGCCCCGAGCGTCCAAGCGCTCGAGCAAATTCGGCGGTGTTGAGGAAATCACGGCCATGCGCGATGCGGGCCAGTTCCGGCGGGTAAGACGAGGTTTCCATATCCGACTCCGTTGTGTCACTGCACGAGCAGTGAGTACCAACAGGAGCCAGCGGAAGTTCGCGTTTGAGCTGCATCACGCGGCCTCCCCGAGCAGAGCGAGCAGGTCGCTTCCAGCCACGACGGTGGCCCGCTGACCGATCTTGCGGGTTTTGAGGCGCCCCAATGCAATTTGCTCGTACAGCCAGCTCCGGCTGACCGGGACCAGGCCGCGGCGGCCGCCTTTGTTGCAGACCTCGCTGACGCGGTACCAAGCGCCGGCTTCGATCGAACGGGTTTCCCGGGTTTCCATCTCGCGTTTCTCCCATCAGGCCCGGTCCGCTAGCTTCCTGAGCAGTCCGTTAAGGCAAGCATGGCAAATGCCGTTCTTTGGCGGATGAGGGCCGGATGAGAAAGCTAGGCTTTATGCGGTCTACAGGCCGATTGGCGGATGAAACGGCGGGGGAGACTGGCGGGGGAGCGCACCGCGGTCGAAATCGAAACTGCCGGAATTCCGGCTTTTTCGACGAAGGAGGGCCGCGGAGGTGGCACCTACGCCTGCCGCAAGCTGGTCATTGCCTACGCGACCTGGATCAGCCCGCGCTTCCACATCACCCTGCAGTGAGAGCCCACCTCTCGGCGCGGCGATCCCGCGCCATCGTGGATTGACCAGGCGCCCCGGCTCCCGGACACTCTGGGCAAGAACGACAAGGGAGACGCCCATGGCGCTCACAAAATGCCGCGAGTGCGGCGGCCAGGTCAGCACCGAGGCAACGGCGTGCCCGCACTGCGGAGCACCGGTGCGGCCGCTCAGTCCTGCTCAAGGCGCGCCACGCAGTGCGAAGCGACCCCGGAGAACCTGGCCGATCATCGTCGCGACGGTGGTACTGCTCGCCCTGTGGATCAGCCATGAGTCGAGCAGGCGGTCGCCCCCCGCAAATTCCGAGCCGACAGCTGCTGCTGCATCGAGCCCGGCGGCCGCGCCGGCATCCCAGCCAGCAGCGCCTGTGGTCGTCGCGGCCTCGTGCAAGAGCGATTACCACCTGTGCCGCGACAACAGCGACCTGGTCAACAACTTTGACGGGATCATTGCTGCGCAGGTTGCCTGCAAGGAAGCGACCGACGAGCATGTGCAGTATGGCAGCCCCGACTGGCCGTGGTTCATCTACTTCAGCAGCTTCTTCCCGGGACACAACTACGCGAAGCATGGCATCGTCGACCTCATCGACGACCGCGTGAAGATCCAGAACAGGTACGGCGCGATGGCACGCTCCAGGGTCGTGTGTGAGTACGACCTGCAGGCGAAGAAGGTGACGATGTTGCTGATCAACGGGCAGATGCTCATCCTTGAGCCGAAGCTCTACGAGGACTGGATTACCGCGTCCGGGGCGGCGGCGGCGAGCGCTCCGTCCTCCGCGTCGTCTGGACCCATGGAATCGGCGCTCGCGCCGAGCGCAACAGCGGCAAGCGCCGGGCGACAGCAGGAATCAGGAGTCGAAGCTCAGGCCGAATCGGCCGCGGTGCCTGCTGCATCGGAGCCGATCGCGCGGGGGCCATCCTTCGATTGCGCGCGCGCCTTCTATCCCGACGAGAAGGCGATCTGCGCGAGTCCGACGCTGTCGGCGCTGGACCGGCAGACTGCCAAGCTGTTCGAGAAGGCTGCCGACGCCAGCGGCAATCCTGAAGCCTTCCGCAAGGGCAACGTGAAGTACGTCATCGAGCGTCGAACCTGCGGCTCGAGCGTGGCATGCATCACGGCCTGGTACCAGCGGCGCCAAGCGGCATTGCGGAAGGATCTGGCCGGGATGGGCCAGTGAATCCACCCCGGTGAATTGCGTCTAGGGTCAAGCGGGAGGGCGCCGTGGTCGGTGGGGCATAGGGGGGCAAAAAAGATCCTTGCTTTCTGAATAATGCGTAGTAGTATTCAGACATCAACGCACGGAGCCGACCATGAACCCCTCGATCCAAGCCCAGCCGCAACTGAAGTTCCCCGCCAAGATCGAGCTCCACGAGAAGCAGACCGGGAAGGTGACTGGCCGCGTCGATCTGCGCCTCATGGCGACCCGCGTGCTGACCCGCAAGGGCCTCAGCGGTGCCGAGTTGCAGCGCGCGCTCGACTCGCTGTTCGCCTGAACAGGTCCGACCGTGGAAGAGCCGAAGAAGTCGGGGCGTGGCGGAGCTCGCCCAGGGGCTGGCCGGCCACCGGCAGAGGTCAAGAACGAGGTTCACCAGGTGCGGTTGCCGCCCTGGGCTGTAGCCGCGCTACGCCTTCTCGGCGACGGCAGCCTGTCGCGCGGGATAGTGGCCGCGCTGGAGAAGCTCAAGCTGAGGGAGTGATTTCACCGCTGCCGGCCGGTTGCCGGCGATGAAGGCGGCGCCAAGGGATGGACTAGATCCCAAGGCGCCTGACCACAACCTGCACACAGGAGGTGCAAGCAATGGCTACTGCCAATGGTAGTTCTGTGGGCGCGACGCCCACGCAGCGGGATCTGCAGTCGATCCCATTTCGAGGCCACACGGTCTACGTGTGGCGCCAGCCCGAGCCGACGAAGCATGCCTTCGCCTGGCGCGTGGTGCGCGACGTCGATCAGCGAGAGCTTGCCGAGGCCCACAGATCGG
>JAJYTY010000007.1 GCA_021792835.1 Pseudomonadota bacterium | reverse complement strand
TCTCTGGGGCGCCAGCGGCGCCGACCCGCGCGACATCCTCACCTCGGCCCTCGGAAAGCAGGTCATCAACCTCTAACGCGAACAGCGCCTGTGCATCAGCTATTGCATCGAGCATGCCATCGAGGAAGGATGTGCCGCATTCGATATGCTTCGGGGGGATTACGAACACAAGCGTGCGTTCTTCAAGACGGAACGCAATTCCGTCGACTTGACACTCTACCGTGGCCGTGTCCTTGTTCCCGCGATACAGCTGAGATTGTTGCTTTCCACAGCGCGCAAGAGCTTGGCCGGTATCGCCTCGCGTCACGCGTAGCCCGCGATTGCCTAGCCTGCGTCGACGCAGGGGTGGCGGCCCAGGACTGCACGCTGTGCCTCGAAGGGGCTGAACTGTGGCCCGGTGGCTTCGCGCGCATCGCAGCATCGCGGATGCCGCAGGCGGCGCAGCAGTTGCACGGCGCGCTGGCACATCGGTGACGGTCCAGGCTCCTAGCTGACCGCGAGCGTGTCTCCGCTGGTGGCGCCTGGCACGAAGTCGAAGCACGACACCGTCCCGAGCCCGCCCAGCGCGGCCAATGCCGCGCAATACCCAGTCGGCCCCCGCAACGAAGCCAGCTCGAGGTCGTGCCCCGCGACGCGCAGCCCTGAGCGGCATGGCTCGAGGCCCACATGCAGCGTGCGCGGCTCGAGAGCCAAGCCGAAACCCAACGCCTTCAGGCAGGCCTCCTTGCGCGTCCAGCACACAATGAACGGCTCGGCCTGGGCGTTCGCCGGAAGCTGCGAGATCCGTTCGAGTTCCTCGGCGCATAAGACCGCTGCCGCAAGCTCGGGCCCTGGCAGGTCTGCGCGCACAGCCTCGATGTCGACGCCAAGCTCGTCGGCTGCGCCGATTGCCAGCAGGGCCTGGTCCCCGCTGTGGCTGAGATTGAACTGCAGCCCCGTGGTCGACGAATGCAGCCGAGGCTTGCCGTGGGCCTGCTCTGCGAAGCGCAGCAAACCGGGATTGCAGCCGAGGTATGCGCCGATGATGGCCCTTAGCGCAAGATGTGCGCGCGCATAGCGGCGGGCGTCGCTGGCGTGAACGAAGCGCTTCGCGCGCTCGACCTCCCGCGGAGCGAGCCAGCGCGGCGGCCCTGCCGCCGCGGCGCACAGATCGACGGACCATACATGAACGTCGCGCCCCTGCGGGAACGCCGGCCATGAGTCCCGATGACCGGCGGGTTCCCATTTCGCGTCGGCGACAATCAGCGACATCACTGGCTCCGGCGCCTTCAACCAACGCGCAGGACCACGCTGCCTTGCTCGTGGAAAGGGATGCGCAACAACGTGCGGCCCAGTTCGGCGTCGCCATCGAGCCGATACTGCACAACGCCATCGGGCGGCAGTGCAGCGAGAACGGCAAGCAGCGCGGACGCATCGATGTCAACGACCACCGGTACCTCGGCGTTGCCGTGCGGCGGCAGATTCAGTGCGCCGGTGCTGTGGCCTTGCGCGGTGGCGGTGCCGTTGAAGCTGCATCGAAAGCGTATGTCGTCCAGCGATACGCCCCACGCTCCCGGGTTGCTGACCCGCAAGACCAGGTCGACCAGGGCCTGCCGACCCTGCAGGCGCACGCTGCGCACCTGTTCGATGCGCACGCGGGGGGGCTGCGCGGTCGCCTGTTCTTGCGTTCCCTCGCGCTGCGCCGCCGCGGCAACCGGCACGCCTGCAGCAGCCGCCGCGACCGATGCGACGACCACCAGCAGGGCAAGGGCCCGACCTGTCGCTTCAGTCCTGCGCATCAAAGTGCACGAGGGTGAACAGTTCCAGCCCGGCCGCGCGCAGCGCGGCGGAGCCGCCGAGTTCGGGCAGGTCGACGATCGCCGCGCCCTCGACCACGCTGGCGCCGAGTTTCAGCAACAGGCGGTGCGCGGCCAGCATCGTGCCCCCAGTGGCGATCAGGTCGTCGATCAGCAGCACGCGTTGCCCGGCGCGCAAGGCGTCAGTGTGCACCTCGACGGTGGCGCTGCCGTATTCCAGCGCATAGCTCTCGGACACCGTCTCGAACGGCAGCTTGCCCTGCTTGCGCACCGGCACGAAACCCACGCCAAGCTCGAAGGCCACGACGGCACCGATGATGAAACCGCGCGCATCGATACCGGCGACGACGTCGGGGCGTCGCGCCGAATCCATGTAGCGCCACACCAGACTGTCGACCAGCGCTCGCATGGCCCGCGGGTCGAGCAGCAGCGGAGTGATGTCGCGAAACCGCACCCCGGGCTGCGGCCAGTCGGGAACCGTGCGGATGCGCGAACGCAGGTAGGCATTGAGATCCATGGTGCTCGATGTGGTGCAGGCAGACGGATTGGCTGGGAGTCGTTTCAGCTCTGCCGCGCGCGCAGCAGCGGGTCCGTGCCGAAGACGTCCTCGTACGACGCATACGAAGCGCCGGAAATCACCGGTAGCAGCACCAGCATGCCCAGGCCCATCGGGATCATCGCCAGGATCGTGAACGGGATCAGCAGCAGCGAGAACACCAGCAGCGCGCCGAGGTTTGCCAGCGCCGCGCGTATGGAAAGGCCCACCGCCGCCCACGGCCCGATACCGCCCAGCGCGACCAGCGTGCCAACGAACCAGAACGCCACGCTGCACACGAACAACGCCAGCAGCACCAGCAGCGCGGCCGCCAGCATCGCGCCAGCGCCCATGCCGACCCCGGCCAGCACGGCACCCGGGGACGCCTCCATCATGTGCCCGATGCCTTCCAGGCGCAACAAGCCGACCCCGAACACGGCGGCCAGCGAAAGGCCAACGACCAGCAGCAGCACGCCAACCGCCAGCAGCACGAACAGCGAAGCCAGCAGCAGCGGGCCGACTCGCGAGCCCCACTTCTGCGTCGACTCGCCGAGCGCGCCTTCGTTGTCGGCTTCGGCGGCCAGGCCATCGGGGGTGATGCTGCGCGCGCGCAGCCAGCGTCGGCGCAGCACCGATGCGAACACTGCCCCCAGCGTGAACAGCGGCATCGCCAGCCACTGCGCAAGCACGCCGCCCAGCGGCAGCATGTGCAGCACCATGCTGCCCGCCAGCAGCGCCAGGCTCAGGCCGCCCCAGGCCCACGGCGCGCGCAGGAAGCTGCGCCAGCCCTGGCCCCACCATGCAGCACCACGTGCTGCGCCGACTCGGCGATACGGCAGGGAAATTGCCATGCTTGGATTCATGTTCGCCATCCTGAACGCCACGTGCCGTCGGCACAGCAGCATCAAGTGATTCAGCTCAGGAACTGTAATCTACCAAGCCTGTGCGGGGTCCGCCCGGTCACAGGCTCTAATCGCCCTGTTCGGAGCCCTCACCCGAACTCAAGCCCTGCGCAGCTTGCCCCATGCGCCACGCAGCGTACCCCGCAGTTCGCGGTCCAGGGCCAGGACCATCACCGTGTAGGCTACGAAACCCAGTAGCACGCGTGCCACGAGCTGCAGCGCCGCGTTGGCCATCGTGACATGACGAATGATCTCGTACATGGCGCCCGATGCCAGTGCGAAACGCAGCCAAGCCCCAAGCGGCACGGGCACCGCGAGGACCTTGCGCCCGTAGTACGCGGTGGTGATCGAATACTGGAGGGAGCTGACGAGCACGGCGAACGCAGCGCCCTCGATGCCCCAGTAGGGAAGGGTCCATGCAGTAACGACGATCGAAGTCACGGACGACGCGACGGTCGAATACAGCACGACCTTCGTCATCTTCTTCACGTTCACACCCGCGCAGAAGATCGGGAAGCCGCCGGATACGAGCAATCCGGCGACCTGGAATACGACCAGCGTGCGACTCACGTCGTATTTCGAGGACGCGAGCAGTCGTATGAGTTCGGGCCCCACCGCGGCCATGCCGGCAAGAATCGGGCACGCCAGCAGCAGGTAATACTTCAGCGCCTGCGCGAGAAATTCACGCGTCTTTTGCGGGCCCTGCTGCTCCCACTGGCGGAAGTACATCGGCTCCACGGCAATCGCGAACGAAAGCGCGAACATTCCGACCATGTAGTCCGCGAGATTGGCTGCGGCCGAGTACACGCCGAGCGGTTCGGATCCCAGCATAAAGTTGATCAGGTAGCGCCCCGCTACGCCCAGCAGCAATCCCACCACGTTGCTGGCAAACAGCGGCATGCCGAAATCGAGCATTGCGCGCAGAAGAGGCATCGAGAATGCGCGCCAGCGGAACATTCCCTGGCGCAGGAATATGCGAACCCCGTAAAGCAAGGCTGCACCCTCGGCGACGATGGTGGCCGCGTAGAACGCCAGCAGGCTGCGCTGCACGAGCAGCACCACGCCGAGCACGAAACCCAGCCCAAGGTACCTGCGCACCGCGGTGTACATGCTGTAGAAGCGGCTGAGGTGTTGCGCGCGCAGCAGATTGAGCACGCCGCTGTCCACGGTGCGAATCAGCACCAGTGGGGCTGCAGCGGCGATCAGGTACTGCGTCCCCGTGCCCTTCCACCACGCAGCCGGAGTGAGCGAGAAGGCCAGCATCGCGACCGCCGAGATCACCGCACCGATCGCGCTCATGCTGATCAGCACCGTGGTGAAGAATTCAACCTTGCTGCTTGCGCGCTGGCCGGTCTCGACCTCGGCGTAGAAACGCACGATGGAGAACTGCACGCCGAACTTGCCGCACCCGACCAGGAAGCCAAGAGTCGAATTCACCAATGCCAGTACCCCGTACTCTGACACGGAGAAGATGCGTGTGAGAATCGGGAACGAGATCAGGCTGGCAACCGTGACGAAAAAGCTCCCGAAGGAGTAGTTCGAGAAGTGCTTCAACAGACGCATCAACAGCCCGGCTTGCGCCTCCCCCGGCGCCGCCTCGGCCACGTGCCCGGAATCCTGTGCCATGGTTCAGTGCCTGCCGAGCGTCGGGGCCTGTTGCCCCGTGTACATTGCGTACAGGCGCCGCAGGATCACAGGCACGTCGTACTCACGCTCCACGGTCTGCCTGGCCGACTCGCCGAGTCGTCGGCGCAATTGCGGATCGTCGACCAGGCGCTGCAGCGCCGCGGCCAGAGCATGCGGGTCGTCGGGCGGCACGAGCAGGCCGTTCACCTCGTGACGCACGACGTCCTCATGCCCGCTGATCGCCGTAGCCACCACCGGCAACCCCGCTGCCATCGCCTCGAGCACGGCGTTCGGCAGGCCTTCGCGCCGCGATGCCTGGACGTACAGGCTCGCGCTGGCCAGCAACGCCGGAACGTCGTGCACGATGCCGGGGAATTCCACCTGAGTCGCCAGGTCCAGATCTTGGGCCAGCGAGCGCAGTGCGTCGTGTTCGGGGCCGTCGCCGGCCAGCACCAGACGCGCGTGCGCCGGGAGACGCAACTGGCTCCAGGCACGCAGCAGTATGTCCAACGCCTTGACCGGCACATGGCGCCCGACGAACACTGCGCGCAGCACGGGAGCATTCGTCGCATCTGCACGCACGAAGCGCGCCACGTCGACAGCGTTGGGGATCCGATACAACCGCCCCGCGCAATAGCCGGCGTCAAGCATCATGTTCGCCGTATGGCTGCTGATGCAATGGAATGCGTCAAGGCGCCGGGCTCCGGCATTGAGC
Organism: Pseudomonadota bacterium; assembly: GCA_021792835.1. Lineage (GTDB taxonomy): Bacteria > Pseudomonadota > Gammaproteobacteria > Burkholderiales > Burkholderiaceae_C > Thiomonas_A. The sequence continues at coordinate 39,178 of JAJYTY010000007.1, read as the reverse complement.
ATGCGATGCTTGAAACCGGTACGCAACGCCGGGTCCAACACGCCCCCGTCGAACTCGGCCGCACCCGAAATCTTGACTGCCACACGCATCCCGAGCAGCGGCCGCACCCAGCCCGCAGCGCCCGCAAGGTTGTGCATCATGTGGATGTGCGCGGCATCGAAGCGCCGACGATGACGCAACAGCCACGCGCCGAAGCGCAGATTGAGCAGTACCGCTCCGACACCCCGCCAGCGTGGGTAGCCCAGGCGCGTCACCTCGATGCCGTCGATCCATTCGCGTGCCGGGCTTGTGCGATCCAGCCGCGGCGCCAGCACCTGGACATGATGCCCCATGCGCTGCAATGCCGCGGCCAGCAGGCGAGCCTGCATCTCGGCCCCCCCGGTTGACGGATAGCGGCCATCGACAATCATCAGCAAGCGCAGGGAACGCGGCGGCATGGCCGGCGCATCGTCCGGGATGGGCATGGCGACTTCGGGCATGGCTGCAGCGTCGGAACGCCCTTGCTCAGCGCGGCAACGGCCGGGGAACGCCGCCACGCCGGGATCTGCCGTATGACATGGCGGCTCCGGCTTTGTCGGCGGCGCCCGGGACCAGGTGCGCGAGTACGGCAACGTAGACCCAGAACAGGCCGTCCACGGAACTGTCGATCATGTGGGTCCCGAACATGTTCACGACCAGCAGACCCGAAAGCAGCGTGATCGCACCCAGGCCGATGATGCGATCGACCTCCGGCGCATCACGGCGGCGCCATAGCCGCCAGCCCTGCCATCCGAAGGTCAGAAGCACGGTCATGAATGCGACGAACGCGGGAAGGCCCATGTTCGACGACACGTAGAGGAACATGTTCTGGTTGTCGGTGGCCTTCGTGTACTCGGCCACATAGCTCTCGGCCAGTCGCTGGAACTGGTCGTACCCCTTGCCCAGGAGCGGGCTGTCCAGAGTCATCTTGACGGCGGCGCCCCACAACAGCAGGCGCTCCTCGGCGCTACGGTCCAGGCTGCCACCGAGGCTTCGGTCCTCGTAGGTCTGGGCGACGCGCGCCTGCATCGAATGAGGCAGGTACTGCGGCAGGAAGAAGTAGATCCCGGCTCCAACGACGGCCAGCAGCGCCAGCAGTTTGCGGCTCTTGATCGCAGCCACGGTGAAAAGCTCGGCAGCAAGCCCTAGATAGCCGGCGCGGGAGAAGGTGCCAAGCAGCACGCGCAATGCGATCAACAGCACCGGAGCCAGGCGCAGCGATTTCCACCGAGGCAGGTACTGGACGCCGAAGGCCAGCAGCGGAGCGACGGAGTAGAGAATGAAGGCTGCATACTCGTTGGGTTGCGCGATCGGGCCGCCAAGCCGGGACTTCTCGATGCTGCTGAGACCGCGGGTTCCGAACCACTCATGGAATCCGTACAGGTAGGACACTGCCGCAGAAATCAGCAGGTAAACGATCATTCGTCGCGCCACGTTCTTGTCCTCGATCAGGTTCACGAACAGGTAGAACACGATGAACTGATCGATGAAGGCCCTTAGCGAGATCGAGTAGTCCCAAAGGAAGGTGCTGATACCGATGGCGAACATGGCGGTCGGCACCGACAACAGCGACAGTGCTGCCCACGCGCCGACCATGCGGGTGAACGGGCGACGCACGAACAAGGATCGACGTTGCATCGCCGCACGCACCACCCAGACGCCGATGGTCAGCAGTTCGAGCAGGTTGGTGCCGTTGAGCCCTGGAGCGAGTTCTACCGCGTACAGGCGCTGCAATGGCATATACATGATCAGCACCGCCAGCAGAGTCTCCGGGCCGTGGCGAAGGCTGAGCAGCAGCAGCACGCCAAACACCGCCGCAAAGCCGTACAGCCCGAGCTTCCCGGGATGCACGTGCAGCACGACCAGCGCCACCACGAATACCGCCGGCAGCGCGAGCAGGCGCAGGGTGCGCCTCAGCGGCGCCCCGGTCCAGTCGAGTTCGGCTTCGCTCATGCACCGCGCCCGCAGATGGCCAGGGCGTCGGCACGCGGATGCGCCGGACATCGGCCTGCGAAGCGACAGGGCAGCTTGTGCACATGCATGGGCGCGGGCAAGGACAGGAAATGGATGGGTTGTTCAGCGACACCGCGCCTACGCAGCTGCGGTTCGCCCGGCTGTTCGCGGAGCATTATCCGACAGTGCGTCCACGGGCCAACGGCTTCGCCGGACCTTCAGCGCTCGGCGCTTGCATCGGAGTCTGCTACAACTCAGGGCACGGAACAATGTTGCACTTGTTTCGCCCCCCCTTGGCTCCTTGCAGCAAGACGAGATTCCAAGGGCCTTGCGCCTCCTGCCCACAAATGCCGCATTCATCGAGCCGAGCGATGATCATCGAGCCCGACTCCCAAGACTCCCCCGCCACAATGGACCGACCGCTGCCCCTGGTCAGCGTGATCGTGCCCTGCTACAACGCGCTGCATACGGTGGACGCGACCATCGATTCGATTCTTCGCAACCAGCGTCCGCGGTTCGACATCGAGATCATCGCCATCGATGATGGTTCGAGCGACGGCACGCTTCAACGCCTGCGCGAGCGCGCAGATTCCGTCCGCGTCATCGCGCAGCCCGGAAATCGCGGGGTGAGTTGCGCACGCAATGCGGCCATCGAGCAGGCGCGGGGCGACTTCGTTGCGTTCTGCGACGCGGACGACATCTGGATGGACGACAAGCTGGATCGACAGCTTGCCTTGTTCGAGGATCCGGAAGTCGGCCTGGTGTGTGCGTCGGGATTGACCTTCTCCCGTACCCCTGGAGATCTCGGGCCGCGGCCCTGGAGCTCCCGGCTGAAGCGCGGGCGGGTCTATGAGGACCTGCTGAGTCGAAACTTCATCGGCACCTCGACCACCGTGGTGCGCCGATCCGCGCTGCGCGAGAACCGCTTCGATACCCGGCTGCGCCATGCCGAGGACTTCGACCTCTGGCTGCGCATCGCCCGCGATTGGAAGGTGGATTTTGTCGATGCGCCATTGATCTATTACCGGCTATCGCCGTCGCAAGCGTCCAGCAACTGGGTAGCGATGCACGAGTCTCGCCTGGGGATCATCCGCCGCCACGTCGATCAGTTCCCACAACCGTGGCGGCGGCGCACCATACTGTCCCGCGCGATGTTCGCCTACGCGCTGGAGCACTGGGACATCCGCGATTTCGCCGGCGCCCGCGCTAAATTGCTGCAGGCGGTCTGGCTGCAGCCGCTGGCCGGCCGCGCGTGGATCCGTCTTTTGACGACGCTGATCCCTGGTCCAGCGCTCACCCAATTGCTGCGGATCAAGAGCAAACAGCGCGCGAAACGTGCATGACGGGCAAGTCGCCCTACTTCCTACTTGACAGAGAGGACGACGACATGTCCAACAGCGATTCCTTTCAAGCCTCGCACACGCCCTTCGACCCCGAGAAGTATGGCCGCAGTCCTTATGAAATAAAACGCACCGAAATTATTCGTGACCTGCTGCCAGATGGGCAGGGAGCGCGAGCTCTCGACGTCGGGTGCGGACCGGGCTATTTTTCGCATCAGCTATCCATGCGAGGCTGGTCTATCACAGCGATCGACACCGATGCCTCAAATCTGGAATTCGCACGGCCGTTCGTGCAAGAAGCGCTGCGCGGCGATGCCCTGACCGTCCTGCCACACCTTCAAAATGAATCGTACCGTCTGGCACTTGCGCTGGAAATCATCGAACATATGCCGGAAGAGCGTGGCCGAAACCTTCTCAAGGAACTTGCCCGCGTTCTAGAGAAGAGTGGAAAATTGATCATCTCCACACCAAACAAACACTCGCCGGAAGGGCTTGGCGGGCACTACTGGAGCGAGAAGATAAGGCATCAGGAGCGCTGGGATGCGTGGGATCCAACGCACGTCAAGATCTATTCGGCGAACGAATTGCTCGCCCTGCTTCGGGATACCGGATTCTCTATCGAAAAGGTAACCGGCTATCATTACCGGGGCCGACTGCCAGTCATCGGCCGCTGGCGGCTTCCGCTGGAAGCCACCAGCCACGCTCCGCTAAACCGCTTTGGCTTCAATGTCATCATCGAATGCCGACGCGGCTAACGTAGAACTTCAGCGCTTTTTAAAATTGCGGAAGTTCAATAATATAGGTATCGGTGTACGCGCCAGGGTCATTGACGACGGGACTACTAGGGTTAGCGTTACCCCAGTCGCTATTGAATAGAATCCGCGTTCCGCTCGGGCTGATGGTGACATTGGGCTGTGCCCAATAGTTGCTGGTTGTCGCGTTGCTCCAGGCGCCCGTGCTGCGGTGGTGCGCGAGCCGGTAAGTTGCTCCGGTATCCATGTTCGCAATGAACACCTCCTGGTCAAGCTGTGTCCGCAAAGTCGCACTGGTTGCCGGGCTGAGGTCGGAATTGGTCCCATAGGGCGAACCTACCGCCGCCCCCACAACCCAAGGAGGATTCTTGTAGCAGGTGCTACCGGAGAAGGAGCCCGTACGCGTATAGCCGTAGCCGTTCGACTGCCCGACAATGGTATCGATCGCTCCAGTAGTCAGATTTGCGCGAATGATATTCCCCACGATCGCCGTATCAAACTGCGGCCCCACCAACAAGTCGTCGCCTGCCGAATTCATCGACGTATCAACGTGCTCGATCGCGCTGAACGGAAGCTTTCGAACCACATTACCGCAGGTATCGAAGGTCCACGTCTCGTATTGACTTCCAGATGGGAAGTTGATATCACTCCAGAACCATCCACGACCTGATATCAGCGGTGCCGGGCACATATTTCTCTGCTCAGCCACGGCGATTCCGTTGTACAGAACAACCTCTTGCGTCTCCAAATTGAAACCGAAGGCGTTAAGCGCCAGATAGCCATTGATGTTCGCGATGCCGCCTGCCCCGAGCCCCCAAATAACGTTATTGCCACCATTGGCCAGTGGATAACCGGCACGGACAGGCCCAGTAATTGGCCAGCCGAGCTTCCTCAACATGGGCACGAAATCGTAAAGCACCGTCTTGGCGCCTGTATCGACTTCGTAGGAAACGAGTTGACAGTAATCCGTGGACCCTTCGGAATAGTTCGAGATGTACAGGACAGTCTTGGGGTCGGTCTTCGACCACCAGAATTGCTCGACATCAGATGGCGCAAAGTTCGGCAGAAATTTAATGAAGCCATAAGGAGGCATTCCGTCGAAAAGCGCCCAGGTCGAAGGCGAACTGCTGCTCAAGGGACCCTGCGCATACAGAATCATGTACGACTCATCGCAGTTCCACGCCTGCGTGCTTGAGTACGTCGTTACACAGTTCGTGCAATTGAACTGGTTGAAGGCATCGCTTACGCGGACAATGCGTGACCCGAAATCCGGGTCAGTGACCGCGGCCCCCAACGCCGGCTTTGCCAACGGCGAGAAATTCACAAGCTGTGTGCCCTGCACACCGCCGCTCAACGGGGTCGAGCTTATGGCACTCAGCAATGACGATCCCGGGGTGCAAGTAGAGGAAGCACCGCCAGAACTTCCCCCGCCCCCTCCGCAGGCACTAAGGGAGCCGATGGCCGGCAGAGTGAACAGAGTGCGCTGCAGGAAGCGGCGTCGAGATTGCATCATGGCAAAGGACTCCAGGAAATCAAGGTAACAGCCGGCAGATGCCGCGTGGCCCCCAAGACAGCAAATCGCTTTGGTATGTGTTTCATTTCTACGCACCCGGACGGTTGAGGCGCCAGGCCGACAAGGCAAGCGTCGGCGCCACCGGGATTCTCGGCAATGCGGTGCGGCATGCGTCTGCGTGCACGATTCCGGCCTCCGTGGTCACGGCTGCGCGGTAGTGGCGCGCCACCAGCGCACGCGCGCGCAGGTCGTTCGCGCCGTTCGGGTAGCAGAAGAATTCGACAGGCCGCTGCAGGCGCTGCTCGAGCAGCGTGCGGCTTTGCACGAGCTGGCGCTGCAGTTCGCGGTCATCGAGCGTGGGCAGGATCGGATGGTCCAGAGTGTGCGAACCGATCGTGATCAGGTTCGGATCCATCTCGCGCATCTGCTCCCAGCTCAGCGGGTCGAAGATCGCGCGCAGCTCGGGCCCGGGCGCGAAGCCGGGAGTCGCCGCGCGGAGTGCCTGCTCCACACGCTCGCGCCGGCCCAGATCCAGCGTCTTCATCCAGCCGACCACCGGTTCCACGTCGAAACAGGGCGCGCCGACGTCGCGTGCGAATTCGGCCCGCGCGCCATCGCCCAGCACCTGCAGCCTGTGTCGCGCCTCCTGGTTCCACAGCCACCGGCGCTCGTCGATCAGCTGCGGGCAGACGAAGAACGTCGCTGGAAGACGGTGTCTATGCAAGATGCGATAGGCATGCTCGGCATGGTTGCGCAGACCATCGTCGAAAGTCAGCGCCAGCTCACCCGGCGCCCTGGGCGGTTCGCCGCCTTCGATGCGAGCGACCATCTCCGCCAGATCGATGACCTCGAAGCGGCCCGCCAGCCAGCACAACTGCGCTTCAAAGATCAGGGGATCGAGCACGCCTGGGGCGATGTTGTGCACCATGAGGATGCGCCGTACCGGCGCACGATGGGCGAGCCAGGCCGACACGCCCGACGACAGCGCCAGGCTGTGCAATGTGGGCATCAGTCGGCCCTTGATTCCCATTTCCAGCTGCGTTCCTTCGGTGATGGCTGCGGTGACCCGATCCACGCGCCTAGCGAAATTCAAACCACCTGTAAACGATCATACCCGCCCATTCATGCAACGCGAGTCCGGTCTTCTCCAGAGCCGTGATCTGCGGCATCAGCATCTGCAGCGGCTCCAGCGGATAGGCGCGAAAGTCCACTGGCCATGCGCACACCGCTTGGCCGGTATGGCGAAAGGACATCCACGCGCGCGGCATGTGGTAGGCCGACGTCACCAGATATCGCGGGTGGGAATTACCCGCGAGCATCCGGCGCAGATTCAGCGCACTGTCATAGGTGGTCATCGAATCGCGGTCCTCCTGGATGCGCGCCGCGGGCACGCCGAGCCGCCGCGCCAGGGCAGCCATCAGGTCGGCTTCGCGCCAGCGTCCCCCGGCCCCGCCTGACAAGACCAGGGTCGAACCGGAACTGCGAAGCGCGAGGCGCGACGCCGCGATCACGCGTCGCAGGCTGCTCTGCGACAGATCCTGGTAGTCATCAGGCGCCGCGGGATGGCCGTGCACCCCGCCGGCCAGAACGATGATCAGGCTGTGCGCCGGAGGCGGGCCGCAGCGCCGAAGTGCCAGCGCGCGATGCTCGAGCGTACCCAGCGCCCAGTTGGCCACGAGCGGGGTCGACGGCAAGTACAGCAGTAGCGCGTTGGCGCAGGCTGCCGCGCAAAGCCAGCGGGAGCGGCAATGCCAGCAGATCCACGCCGCGAGCGACACGCTGGCGACGGTGGCGGCGGCCAACGGCGTGAACAGGCTCTCGATCTGCGCGATCATCGTTCGGACGCAATGAGGCGGGTCGTCGCGACGGCGGCGTTCAATCCGCCGCCCACTGGAGGTACACCCGCTCATCGCCATCCACCCACGCACGGCGCGAGAACAACCTTTCAGACCGCTCGCGACCGGCGCGACCCATGGCCGTCGCGGCGCCACGGTCGGCGAGCTGCAGCATCTTGTCGCTCAGGTCCTGGACATTGCCAGCCTGGAACAAGAGACCGCTCACGCCATCGTCGACGACTTCCGGGCAGCCTCCGATGCGCGGCGCGATGACCGCACGCGACGCGGCCATCGCCTCGCGCGCCGACAACGGGAAGGATTCTCGCGTCGACGAGAGCACGAATACGTCCAGCAGCGCCAGATGCGATGCAATGTCGCGCTGCATGCCTGTGAAGATCACGTCAGCGTCGAGTCTCATTGCGCTGACCTGGGCCCGGACGTCGGCCTCTAGAGGTCCGTCGCCGATGATCATCAACCGCGCTCCCGGTCGCTGGGCGCGTACGCGCGCGAAGGCATCCACGAGATAGCGATGTCCCTTTTCCTCGGACAGCCGGGCAACGATGCCATACACGAAGTGCTCGTCCCGGACGATGCCGTAGCGAACCGTCAGTTCCTGCACGGCCGAAGGCCGCGCCATGCGGTCGATGTCGATGCCGCTGTGAATGACTTCGCTGCGCTCGCCGGGTAGTCCGTTCGCCAGCAGGCGGTTACGTTCGTAGTTCGATTCAAAGATCACGAAATCCGCGCAGCGGCTGAGAATCTTCCCAGCCCAATGGAAATTGCGTGGGCTATGAATGTTGTGCACGGTGGTGACGATCGGCACGCGCCGGCCGGTTGCCGCGACCCGATGGCCAAAGGGGAGCACGCGCAGCGCCAGCCAGGCCGCGACCGATGAGCGCACGGACTGCGGCGCCACCAGGTCGATGCCCTGTTCGCGCACGAGACGGCGCAGGCGCCGCGCCGCGTCGAGCAGGCGCCCCGGCGCGCGAAAGCGAAAGTCGATCTCCGCGAATTGCGCGCCCCGCGCTCGCAGTTCGGGCAACAGCACGCCTTCGGTCGTGGCGACATGCACATCGTGTCCGCGGGCGCGAAGATCCTCGCTGAGAATCAGCAGATCCGATTGCACGCCGCCTATGCCGAAGGGCTCGGTCATCAGATACAGGATTTTCATGATTGGTCGTTGCCTTGGGACGTGGCCCGCGCGCGCTCGAAGCGCCATTGCCGGCGCACATGCAGCAGTCGATGCAACGGATCGAAGGCACCGTCGAGCTTGAGTGCGAAGGCCTCCGCATCGTCGCGTTGAGTGATTTCGGTACGCCGGACAAGCATCGGGTCGAAGCCGCGACGGTTCACCCCGGGGCTTACGGTCACCGCGAATTCGTAGCCGGCATCGAGTGCCAGCCTTGCTTCACGCGCCCCGACGTCGCCCGACGGGTAGCAAAACGCACGCACGTCGCGGCCGAGGCGCCGCGCGATTCGATCGCGACTGCCTGCGATCTCCTCCCGAGCCCGCGCGTCCGGCAGGCGCGGCAGGTAGGGATGGGTGTCGGTATGCGATCCGATTTCGATACCGGGCAGCGAAGCCAGCTCGGCCACCTCATCCCAATCGAGATGCAAGCGCGACCGTGCGTACGCCGCGTAGCGTGGGTGCACCATCGTCTGCTCGCAGAATCCGGTGCTCACGAACACGGTTGCGGCAACTCCATGGCGCAGCAGGATCGGCGCAGCCTCGACGAGGTTGTCCAGATAGCCATCGTCGAAAGTGACGGCAACCATGGGCTGGTCAAGTGCACCTGCACGCACCGCGCGCAAGCCGTCGACCAGTCCCACCACGCGTCGGCTCGCCGCCAAGGCACGCATTTGCGCATCGAAGCGCTCCGGCGATACGGTCAATTGATCGAATCCGTCCACGCGGGCGACACGGTGATACATCAGTACGCGCAAACCGGGCCGCGCGCGCTCGGATGCTCGCGTCGCCGGGCGGCAGATCGCCGCCACCAGAGAGCGCAGCGCAGCCTTCATGGCAGGATCCCCGGCGTATCGCGGCACCCCAGCCCGAGGGCCGCGCAATGCAACTCGTTGTACGCGGCGGCAGTACGACTCACGTCAAAACGCTCGATCACCGTCGCGCGCGCCTGCCGACCAAGCCGTTGCGCGAACCCGGGATCCGCCAGCAGCGTCTCGATGCCGGAACGCAGTGCGTCCACGTCCCCCGCATCCACCAGCAAGCCGTTGGTCGCATGGACGACGACGTCGGGAATGCCACCGACCCGCGTGCACAGTACCGCGCGCGACGTCGCCATGGCTTCCAGCAGGGCGATCGGCAGCCCTTCCCAGCGGGATGGCATGACAAAGGCGTCGAGTGCGGCCACCAGTCGTGGCACATCGGTGCGCATCCCGGTGAATACCACGCAGTCGGCCAAGCCCAACTCCTCCACGCGCCGGCGCAGTTCGGCTTCCAGTTCGCCGGTTCCAATGATCAGGCAGCTCAGGTTGCCGCGCAGCGGCTGCGGCAGCGAAGCCAGCGCGCGCAGCAGATCGTCGTGACCCTTCTGCTCGTGCAGGCGACCGACTACACCAATCAGCCGACGCGTGCCTGGAAGCTTGAATTCCTCGCGCACGCCTTCGCCACTTGCCTGCCCGAAACGCATCAGATCGATCCCGTTGGGAATCGACCGCACTCGCGCCGGCTCGAGCCCGTCGCGCTGGATCAGCGCCTGCGATACTTCATCGCTGCAGCCGACAATCGCCGTGGTGAAGCGGGCGAGAATGCGCGACACGACGCCGCGCAGGGGCCCGGCGCCGGCCGGTGCAATGTTGTGCACGGTAGAGAACACGGCCGGAACGCCGGCAAGGCGCGCAGCGACGCGTCCGTAGCTGTCAGCGGTGAACAGATGTGTATGTACCACGTCTGCGCGGTGCCGCCGCAGCCACCGCGCCAGACGCCACACGAGCATGGGATCGAAACGCCCGCGCCGGCCGAACACGGTCACCGGAACGCCGATTCGTTCGAACTCGGGTTGCAGCACGCCGCCGCGCACCAGGCAGACGACCGCGTAGCGAAAGTCCGGCAGACGCAGGCGCAGCAGGTCGAGCAGCAGCATTTCCGCACCATCGCGCGGCAGTTCATCGATCATATGAACGATAAGCCGCCCTCGTGTCTGCCCGGGATCAGCTTCGCAATCGCGCATACAGTCGGTGATAACGTTCATTGCCCAAGAGGGTTCTGGCTGCATTCTTGGCGGCTGCCGTGGCGCGGCTGCGGGCCATGCGCGCCGGGGCCGCTCGCGCGAAGTCGACGAACTTGGCAATGCTCAGCCCGGGACGCACCGCAATGCGCGGCAGCGCCCCTGCGGGCAGCCGGGCGCCCGGGCGCAGCGAGCCTACCGCCGAACCGTACAGCACTTCGAAGCCGGCGCGGCGAGCTGCGGCCATACTGCGGGCATCCAGGCGCCCGCCCGGAAACGACATGTGCCGCGCAGATGCTCCCAGCGCAGCACCGAGCACGGCCTGCGATGCGCGCAGTTCGTCGGCGAGATCGGCGTCGCCCAGCTCGCTGAGAAACCGATGGGTGTGGCCATGCGCGCCGACCAGCATGTTCGCCGCGGCCAGCTCCCTCAGCTGCCCGGCTGAGCAGAACCCGGGGCGATCGACATGGGCCGTGCTGACGAAAAACACCGCTTGCATGCCGCGGCGGCGCAATTCTGGAAGCGCGAGCTCGGCGTTGCTCGCATGGCCATCATCGAAGCTCAAGACAACGCCTCCTTGCTCCGGGACACCGTGCTGGAGTGAAGCCGGGTCCAACACGCCAATGCCTCGCTCGCGCAGAGCGTCGAGTTGCGCCACGAACTCGGTCAGCGGCAACGCGTAGGACCGGTCCGTGGGATCGATGCGGCTCAGTTCGGCCGCATTGCTCCACAGCGCGTGATACATCAACACGACGACCCGATTCACGACGTCTTCTCCCACTTTGCATCGGCATCTCCGCCGGCGAAGCGGAGCAGCGCAAGCACCGCGGCAAGGTTCATATCGACGAACACGTGCGCGAAGCTGACCAGCCGCGAGCGCCGGCTGCTCGGTATCCAGCGCCCCGCACCGGCCATCAGGTAGAACAGGGCCTGCAACGCGAACGCGGCGCGGTACATCCAGCCCGACGCGGCCAGGCTCGCCGCGAGCGCGACCAGCAACGCGTAGGGCACCAGCAGCCGCAGCACCTTGTGCGAAACGAACTGGAACCAGACAGGGTTGGCCAACGGAGAGAACAGCCAGGGATTCGCGGCGAAGCTCTGGAAGTTTCCGCTGAGAGTACGGATCTTGCGGCGCTTCTCGATCGCCGAGTCCTCCTGAAGCGTATCCCAGGCCAGTGCCTGGGACGCCAGAACCGCGCGCTTGCCCCGACGCACCACCTGCATCGGGTTCTCGAAGTCGTCGAGGATCGTGCCTTCGCGCAGGTCACGCCAGTCGGCGCGGCGCATCGCATACAGGGCTCCGGTGGCACCTACGGTCGAATACAGGCGGCTTTCGGATTTGCGGATCCACTTTTCATAGCGCCAGTACAGGCCGATGCTGCGTCCCGTCGCTGTCGCGCCCGGACGGTGCATGAGTTCTCCGCTGGCCACGCCGACCGAGGGGTCGCGCAGTTCATCGACCAGCCGCCGCACTGCGACCGCGTCAAGCTCCTGACGCAGATCGCAGAACACGACGATGTCGCCGTGCACCTCCCGCATCGCCAGGTTCAGCGCGTGTGCCTTGCCGCGACGCTGCCGACTGACCACGACATGTACTCCGGGCTCGCCCTGCGCAACGCGCTCCGTGCCGTCCGTGGAGCCGTCGGACACGACCACGATCGCCAGACGGTCTCGGGGGTACGCGAGTTCGCGCAGATTGCGCAGCTTTGCGGGTAGACGCGCAGCTTCGTTATATGCCGACATCACGACACTGACCCGGGGAGTCTGTTCCGTGGCATCGGGCTCCCGCCGCGCCGCGGGGTGCAGACGCGCCATCCCGGCAATCAGCAGCGGATAGCCGGCATAGGTGTAGGCCACCACTCCCACCGCGCTCCAGAAGATTCCCGCGGCGCTCACGCCACGCCCTCCGCCGGGCGCATGGCCGGCCTCGCCGGCACGTCGGCGGCGGCCTGCAGCACGATGCCGCGCAGAGTGTCCACGAACAGGCGTTGCGCGCTGGTGGATGTCAGCACATGATCTGCCGTGTCCAGGAATTCGAAGCGCAGGCCGCCGACTCCGCAGGCTGCGAACGCCCGCTCGGCCTGCCGCGGGTCGTTGACCTCGCTGTAGTCCGCCCCCGCGTGCAGCACGACCACGTCGACTCCACGTGCGACCAGCCCCGTCAGGGCGGGCGCGATCTGCGCAGCGCGAGGCAGTCCCGGCTCCTGGTCGAAGTCGGCTCCGCGCGTCAATGTGTGCCGCAACGCGCCCCCTACGCGATGCGCCAGTCGCAGCATGGATCGTGGGTCAAGGATCCGCGCACGAAGGCGCAGCAACAGGTGCCGGCGCCGCGCGCGTGGCGTGCTCACGTTGATGCCGTCGTACAGAAGGACCTGCACCACCCGCGGATCGCGCTGTGCGCACTGCACGCTTGGCAGCACTCCCGAGCAGAAGCCAAGCATGGAAACTCGCGGCGTCCCTGCAGCCTGTTGCAGTTCGTCGATGCCCAGGCGCAGATCAGCGACGACCTGCTGCTCATGGGCGAGGCCGGCCGACGCAGGCGCACTGTCACCCAGGCCGTGCAGATCGAGGCGAATCGACGGCACTCCGTGCTCGGCAAGCGCACGCGCCAGCTTCACGTTCACGCGGTGGGGGCCGATGCGATGCACGACCCCTGCGTTGAACAGCACGACCCCGACCCGGGATACGCGGACACCACTGTCCGGCAGGCAAAGCGTACCGACCAATCCAGCGCCCAATTCACGCGACTGTTCATGCATGGCCATACCCGTCGAGCATGAACCCGCGCATGCGGTCGACCCAGGCCGTCGGTACGAGCGACGTATTGAGCGCGCTGTTCGTGGTCCAGTCGATGTCCGAGGCCGAAGCCTCGACGTGCAGCGAGCCGGCGCCCCACTGTGCCGGCCAGCTTGCATAGCGATCGGGGTCTTGCACCAGCAGCAGGCCCCTCGCCGAAGCGCCCGTCCACGGAGCAGTTGCCTGCAAGCGCTCGCTGATCTGGCGCCGCAGGCCGTCGCCGATGATAAAGCCCAGGGCCTCCGACGCATTCGAAGGCAGATGCAGCTCGCGCAGGCTCGCGTCGAGGCTCCAGCGCGATCCGAAGATCTGCCTCAACGTGCGCGCATGCGCCGCACGCAGGCTTTCAAGATAGGCCACGCCGTCGGTCACCGGCTCGATCAGGACCAGCCGTGTCGAGCCGGCCGGCAGTTGACGCGACGCCAGCCATGCGATGCTGGCACCCAGGCGCAGGCCGATGAACGAAATGTCCTGAGCTCCACTGTGTCGGCGCAGCAGGCCGGCCGCGGCGATGGTGTCGAGCACTGCACCGTCAAGGTCGAATTCCCCGTCGTTGCCACCAGAGTCGCCGCTGCCGTAATAGTCGAAGCGCAGCACGTCGAGACCGGCCTCGGCCAAGCGCAGTCCGAGAGCCCGATAGAAACGATGTGCACGAATCGCCTCCTGGCCGAACGGGTTGCACAGGACGACCCCGCGCGCCAAGGACAAGGCCGGATGCGCAGGCATGTGCAATGCAAACAACTCACGGTGGCCGCGGGTGAAGCGCAGAGGGGTCATGCTGACAAGCGCACGGTGGCGCACATCGGGACGGTTGCTGAAGGTGGTTGGCGATGGCACGCGACCACGACGCATGCGACGAGGTCGCGGAGGTCGTTCGCCAGCACCCGCGCCGCTGCGCCGAAAGGGTAACTCAAGCGCTTTGCACGCAGCCTACGTCCGCGCCAGCATGCGTTCGTACACCGACGCGGTCACCGCCGCGACCTCGCGCCAGGCCAGTTCACGTTGTGCATGCTCGCGCGAGCCGTGACTGAGGCGCTCCCACAATCCGGGCTCATCGTGGAGCCGGCGCAGCGAGAGCGCCAGACCCTCGGCGTCGCCCGGCTCGATGGCCAGGAAATGATGGTCGAGATGCTCGGGAATTCCTGCGCGTCGCGTAGCGATCACTGGCAGCCCTTGCGCTGCTGCGGTCGACGCCGGAAGCCCTGCGAAGCTCCCAGAGTAAGGCAGTATGCAAGCCCAGCTTTCGGAATAGAGCCTTTCCATCTCCTCCATGCTGATCTGGTTCAGCCAATCGACCCGGTCGGCCACGCCGAAGCGTTCCGCCAGCGCCATGCCCTGCGGCGGCGCGCGAAACCCGTAATGGCCGTGGATGCGCAGCCGTGGCGCGGGCTCGGAGCCAGGCGCGGCGACAAGGATGGCAAAGGCCTGCAGCAGCGTGTCGAGGCCCTTTCCGACCGCTGGTTTGTGCCCGCCGTAGAACACAAGGTTCCTGCGCTGCGACAGCGGCCCGGGTTCGGCATCGGGTATATGGGCGCCGTGGCGCACCAGGTGGATGCGTGCGGGATCGACGCCCAGCGCCTCGAGCTGCGCGCCCACGCGCCGGTCATGCACCAGCACGGCGTCCGCCAGGTTGTAGCGGCGGCTCTGCTGCGGGCGCTCAAGTTGCTCCCCGTCGAGTTCGTGCACCGTGATCGCGCGTCGCGATTGACCTCGCAGGCCGAGCCAGCGGAACGCGACGTCGGAGCCGTAGGCGTTCAGGGTCTGCTGGAAGTGCTCGATGTCGGTGTCCGCCTGCACACGCCCCTCGTACTTGCGCGCTCGCACCGCATTGAAGGCATGCCGCACGAAGAAACGCGCCTTGCGCTTCAGTGGATCGGCCGACCGGTAATCCTCGATCACCGGCCATTCGAAGTACGTACAAGCATCGGTGATGAACTTGCGTTCCCGCTCGACGGGGTCGCCGCAGCCGCAGTTCGATGCGATCCACTGCACTTCGGCCCGGTTCGCCAGCGCTTGGCCGAGATGCTGGATGTAGTAGCCGTAGGACGTCTGGAACGGACACCCGATCATTGCGACTTTCATGTTTGGCACCCCTTGCACAGGTACGATCCGCGACCGCTGCCGCGCCCCCGGCGCGCCGAACCGCAAACAAGCCTAAGCAGCTTCATGGATTGCGCAAAGCCCCTCACTCAAGGGGCGGCGGGGCGGCGCGCGCAATGCCTGTATCCTGGGCCGGCTTGCGCCGCAGCACCCGGCGTGCGCGCAGCGCAGCCTGCAGGAGCGCACCGCGCAGCCCTGGAGGAAACACCAGTACCCGCAGCAGGTCGTCATTGCGCGCCCCCCAGCGCTGAGCCCATGGCGGCGACGTGACGAGGCTGACGCGGCGCAGCACACCACTTGCTGCAGCCTCGTCCAGCATCCGGTCGAGCAGGTAGTTGCCGGGGGCTGCCGCGTGCAACTCCTCGTCGTACGCGATTTTCAACACGTGCAGCGTGTCGTCGAGTTCGATGCAAAAGCTGCCGGCGACCGTGCGAGAGCCGATAGCCAACAGGTACACGACAACTTGCGGATTGCCCTCCAGTTCGCGCGCCAGGGTACGATAGAAATCGAGGATTCGGGGGTGCATTCGGATGGCGCTGCCGGCTGCGCCCTTCCAGCCCGACGCCTCCAGCATCACAAAACGTTCCACCCCATCGGTTGCCGCGCGCTCGCCCTGTATGCGCTCGAATGCGACTGGGCCCATTTCCTCGAGCCGGCGCCGCTGGCGCGCAAGGTTGCGCCGCATGTGCGAACTGAGCCCGGAGAACGCCGCCTCACGCGAGCTCGTATCGAACCAGGCGCTGGCCCCCGCGACTTCGATGAACAGCCGCGGCGCCAAGCGCGCCCCCTGGCCGAGCGCACTCAGCGCGGCGCCACCCGCGAGCAGGTTGGGCAGTTCGATCAGCGTGGCCAGCGCGCCGCCGTCCAGGTGCCCGGCGAGTGCGGCGACGACTTCGTGCACCGACTCCCCGGGCGCGACCAGAGCGTCCGACAGTGTGGCGTGTCGATGCATGAGCAGACTGTGGCGGCGCACGCGAAACGGTCCCGCCGCGCGGGCATCCTGCTCCTGCAGCGCGACGACGGCGCAGACATGCGCGCCGCGGTGGAAAACGAAAAAGCGCACCTTGTCAGGCGTTTCGACCAGACATGCCACGAAGGCGCGGAGCCAACCCGGACTGTGTACGAAATGACGGTTTTCGATTCGCTCGAACAGGCGCTGCAAGTCATCGGCAATGTGCACCAGCCCCGACGCGCCCTTGAATTCGTCGACCCGCAGCGCGGCGCCTGCGGGCGCATGCGTAGGTCCGTCGTACGCCACAGGTTAGTACGCGTAGTAGCCGTACGGCGAGGACGCAACCGCGCCCCGCGACTGGTTCAGCAAAGTCATCACAAGCGAACACTCGTCAAGCAGGCGCAGGGCGTGCTGCACCGAGCCCCGCGGGGTCTTCCCGGCGTGCACCACCAGAACGACCTGGCCCATCTGCGGCGCGAGCACCCGAGCCTCGGCCGCGTGCAGCAGCGGTGGCGCGTCGAACACCACGATACGCTGCTCCGCGTGCGCCGCCAGCCGGCCAAGCAGCGCCGCCATCGCGTCGCTGCCGAAGATCTCGGTGGCAAGCTGGTGCTGCGTTCCGGCCGGAAGGTAGCTCAGTCCGGCGACGTTTGTCGCGAGTTCGACGTCCGCGAGATCGAGCGATGCATCGAGCAGCAGATCGAGGAGCCCGCGTCGGGTCCCGGTGACTCCCAGGCGTTGCGCCAAGGCCATGCGAGTAGGATCCGCGTCGACCAACAGCACACTGTGGTTGAGCTCCAGCGCCATGCTGATCGCCAGATTCACCGAAGTGAAGGTCTTGCCCTCTCCGGGCAGACTGCTGGTGATCATGATCAGGTTGCCGCGTTCGGTACGTTCGCGGCCCGCAGCTCCAACCGCGTTTGCGAGCAACGGCCGCTTGACGGTGCGCATTTCGTCGAGCAGCCGCGACCGGGGCGCGCCTGGCACCAGGTAGCCAGCGGCTGCAAGACCCACCAGGTCGAGGTCGACATGGCCCAGCGGCGCCCGCAGGGCCGGCGCCGCGGCGAGTTCCTGCAACGATCCGGCCAGCGCCGCCGGCTGCTGCGGACTCGGCGCGTCGCTGGCCTGCGCCCACGGCAAGTCCACTCCGGAGCGGCGCAGCTCTTCAAGTCGTTTGCTGGCTTGTTCGATGATTCCCACGATCGCTCCTGTCAATGGATCCAGTGCAGCATGCTGGCCAGGGTCCAGACGATGAAGCCGATCACCAGGATCCCGCTGGCCGCAACGAAGACCGCGAGCTGCCTGCGCTCGTGCGAGACCGCGCCAGCAGTGCGCACCAGCGATATCGGGCCAAGCACGGCACGCTGCGTCGTCTCGCGCAGTTGGCGCGCGGTTCGGTAGGTGGGAAACACGACGACCAGCAGATAGCTCGCGACCGCCCCCAGCCCGACTGCGAGCAGAAGCACCAGCGCGATGAGGAAGGTTCGCCGCGGAAACAGCGCAACCGGGGCCAGGCGCGGCGGATCGATGACGCGGAATACGTCGTCGCGCCGGCTCAGATCCTGATTGCGCGAAAGGGTCGCGGACTCCTTGCGTCGCGCAAGGTTCTGGTAGCTGTCCTCGAGCAGACTGCGCTCGCGAAGCAGTTTCTGGTACCGGGCGTCGATCCCGCTGTCACCGATCTGCAGGCGCGTCAGGGACTGCAGTTGTCCGCGCACGTTGCCGATCTGCGACTGCAGAGCGGCCACGCCCGCATCGGCCTGTGCGAGGCTGACGCTCAGCTGTTGATAGGCTGGATTGGTCGCCTGCGAAATCACGGAATGCGGGAGCTGATTATGGCCCGCGCCCGCCTCATGCCGCTTCTCGGCCTCCAGGCGCGCCAGCTCGGCACGCGCCGAAATCACGTCGGGGTAGGCGTCCGTATAGCGCTGCAACAGGTCGTCGAGCCGTTGGCGCTGCGCGGCGATACGCGCATCGATTCCGCCAGTGGGCGCCATCGCGCCGTTGCCTCCCGCCGCCGCGTCGGCCTGGGGCAGCGTCGGCGGCACCTGGCTGAGCTGTGATTGCAGGCTGCTGCGCGCGCTCTGCGCTGCGGCGAGCTGGCTCTGCAACAGCATGAGTTGGTCCTGCAACTGCGATTGCCGCGCCGCGAAACTGGCGCCGCTCTGCTGTGCGACCGAGGGGTGCTCGGCGCGGAATTTGTCCAGCGCGGAATCGGTCTCGGCCAACTTGGTCTGGTACAGCGAGATCTGACTATCGATGAACTGCAGTGCCTGCGTCGAATCACGCCGATTCCCGGCCAGCCCGGACTGCACGAACAGATCCATCAAGGTTCGCACGACGCCAAGCGTCTGCTGCGGATCGGTGCCGATGAACGACACTTCGTAGATGTTGTCGCGCCCGTTGATCTTCAATCCGATGGTTTGGGTCAAGCGCTGGATGAGCAGGTCGCGCTTGAACGCCGACGCACCGGGGGGCAGTAGGTGGTTTCGATCGATGATTTCCTCGATATTGCTGCGAGACAACAACGTCCGGGCGAGCATCGACACCTGCTGCCCGACATCCGGCTGCACCGCCAGGCCCTCGAGCAGGGGCCGCAGCATGCTTTGCGTATTGACGTATACGGTGGCGCTGGCCAGGTAGCGCTCTTTGTAATGCAGCACGCCGAACGCACCGAGCAGAGCGACGAGCCAGGCGACGGCAAGCCCCCACCAGCGCTTCCCCCACATGGCAGGTAGAAGGTTGAACAGCGGGGCCAGCAGATCGTCCATGGTCTTGGGGTGCGCGGGCAGGAATATTTCGTGGATGTTAGTGCGTTCACAGTTCAAGATTTGGCGCAGCCCCGACCACGGCCGATCCGGGTTGCCCCGGCTCACGCGCCACCGAGGTAGCGCCGGTAGGCGTCGTCCTGGCGCGACATGAGCCAGTCGGCAAGCCTGGCTGCGATCCGGGACGCGGCGTGGCCATCCCACATCTCGGGTATGCCGCGGCGGCCACTGCCGTGGCCCACCAGCTCGGCCAGCTCACGGGCGATCACCGCTGCATCGGGGCCGACCAGGCGGTTGCTACCCGTCAGCACGGAAGCCTGGCGCTCGGTCGTTGCCGAGACCGTCAGACAGGGCAGCCCGAGCGCGCTGGCCTGGTCCTGCAGCCAGCCGCAGTCCGTGATCAGACAACGCGCATGGCGCATCAGCCCCAGCAGTTCAGCGTGCCGGCGCACGGTCAGCAGCTGCAAACCGACGACAGCGGCATCGGCCGCCGGCACAGGCGGCGAGCCGGCAGCCTCCGGCAGCGCCCACAGCAACGACAAGCGCCAGCCCAGTGTGCGCAACTCACGGTCAACCTGGAACACGGCTTCGCGCGCGGGCCCCGGGTGAAGCTCTTCGAGCCAGATCAGGGTAAATCCGGCCGGATCATTCAGCAGCGCCAGCGGCAACGCCTCGCGCCTCAGGGTGCGTTCTGCCGCTTCCATCGTGGCAAGACCAAGGCGCGTGGCGTCCGCCGCCAGGGCGCCGACCATTGCCGCCGGAGCCTCCGCGGCGCCGGATGCCCCGAGGCGCTCCAATGCCACTCGCTCGCTCACGAAGAGCAGACTCGCAGCATGGTCTGCGATGGCACGCGCCCGTTCCTGCGGGTCCGAGGAATTGCCGCTGCGCAGCCCGGCATCGACCCGCACGACCGCGACGCCCGCCTGCGATGCGGCGACCGCGCACATGGCGTCGAACGGTCCGTCACCAGCCACCACCACGGCGCACGGCGCGTCGCGTTCGAGGCATTCGGCCAGTGCACCGACCACTTCTGCGATGCGCCCCGGGCGGTCTTTCGCCCGGATCTCCACCGCCATTCCAGTGTCAGCGACACCCAGATCGCGCAAGTCCTGGCGCATTCGCTCGTCACCGACCTGACCGTCGGCAACGAAACGAAGCAGCTTGACCGGAGGCAGGTCCTCGCGCTGTGCAAACGCGCCCAACAGCGCCCCCACCGCCAGCAGCCCCCAGCTCGATGAAGCCACGCATAGCAGCGGCGCACCGATCATGCGCGGCGTCGCCCCGTTGTCCGTCCCCACACCGTCGATTTCGGCTCTCAGCTCACCATGCACGCGCGTCACGCGCTGTGCATCGATGGCCTCGGCACCGTCCAGGTACGCGGACAGCAAGAGTCGATTGCAGAGGGAGTTGATGCGCCGCGGCAGGCCACCGCAGCTTCGATGGATGGCGGCGAAGGCATCCTCAGTGAAGGCAGGTCGCCCGCTCCAGCCTACGCGTCGCAGGCGGTGCACGATGTAGGCCGCGCTCTCGGCCTCGCTCATCGGACCGAGGTGGTAGCTGGCGATCACGCGCTGCCGCAGCTGTTCCATTTGCGGCAGGCTGAGCATGCGCCGCAGCTCGGGCTGCCCGACGAGGAAGCTCTGCAGCAGCGCCTGATTTCCGAACTGGAAGTTCGAAAGCATGCGCAATTCCTCGATCGCAGCAAGATCGAGGTTCTGTGCCTCGTCAATGATCAGCAGCGCGCGGCGGTTCGCAGTAGCCAACGAGGCCAGGTACGCCTCAAGCGTGACCAATAGCCTGGCTTTGCTCAGCCCCTCGGCGTTGATGCCGAAGGCCTGCGCCACCGCGGAGAGAAGATCGTCGGCGCCGAGTTGCGTGCTGACCAGTTGAGCCGCAACGACGCGAGCCGGATCGAGTTCGGCCAGCAGGGTGCGCAGCAACGTGGTCTTGCCGGCGCCTATCTCGCCGGTGACAACCACGAAACCCTCGCCCTGGAACGCGCCGAAACGAAGATACTGGAATGCGGCCGAATGCCCCTTGCTCTCGAAGTAGAAGCTCGGATCCGGATTGAGTTGGAAAGGCGGCGCGCTGAGGCCGTAGGCTTGTTCGTACATGAACTGTCGTGTCTGCCGCAGCTACATTGCTTCCGGCAGCAGGCTAGAACCGATGAACGAGCCCGGCGAACAGGGCCGTTTCATTGCTGTTGCCGACCTCGCTGGACACCAGCAGCCGCCGCCGCACTCCGAGAAGACCGATGGTACGCGGAGAAAAGCGGTGGTCGAGTTGTGCAATCAGCGCCGTCAGCCGCGCATTGCGTCCCTGGTTGGGACCGAACCCGGTGTCGTCTTCGCGCTGCAAGGTCAGGTTCAACGTATCCAGCGGTGTAAGACGATGCCCGTAGTTGAATGCCGCTCCGGTCTGGAGGTTGTCGTTGGACAACCCCTGCAACAGCGCGAGCGCCTGTTGACCTGGCAGGAAGAGATCGGCAGTGCGATTGCGATAAACAGAGAGCGCGAAATTGTCTCTTTCATGCAACAACACCCCAGTCGCGATCAGACTGTTCTGCAACATTGATGACGACGTGTAGAAATTCCCCGATGTGGGCAGCCCGGGCGGCAGCCCGGCCTCTCCCAGCAGGGCCTGCACGACCTGGGCCCGCTGCAACGGGTTCGGGTACTGGGTGCTGAACAGTCCGTCGAGCAACTGGGTCACGTTGCCAGCTCCGCTGCTGGAACTGCCCAGGGGGGCCAGTTCGCTTCCGATGTCGCGATACCAATCGAGGTGCAAGCGCAGCAACGGTGTGCCGCCGTCAGCCTGCAACTTCCACGCAGCACCGAAGAAACGCCGCTCGAAGCTCGCCTGCACGCCATCGCCTGGCCGTGGCCGCCAGCGCACCATCGCCCCATAGATCGGCGCCGTGTCCTGGTCGCCGTGGACCTGCACCTTCTCGCGTCCACCGATGAGGCCGACGATCAGGCGCTGCGAAAGCGCGTACTGCGGAACCACGCGCCCAGTCGTGTCACGCATCCACGCATAGGGCTGGCCCGTATAGGTCGAATAGATCTGCCTCGCCGTCAGCGTGTAGCCCCACGCGGTCGGCTGCTGCGTCAGGTCGATGCTCTGGTCGAGATAGCGTCCACCAGAGACGGCAACGTTGCCCGAGGAATTGCTCGCATGCGTCCATGTGTCGTCGCTACGCGCGCGTAGGCGCAAGCCCGGGCGCAGCAAACGATCGATATAGGGACTGATGCGCAATTGCTCACTGGTATAGCTGCTGCTGCTGAGCGGCCCGCCCTGCCCTACATAGGGGCTGATCGATTCCTGCTGCGCGTTCATCGACGCGTCGAAGTACAGAAATCGATCGACCAATTCGGAGTGCAAGCTGGCGTTGCCGTTCGGCGCGAACGAATTCGGCTGTGATCCATGCGCGTAGTACAGAGCGTCCGCGCCGAGATCGGCATTGAGTCGCCAACGGGCATGATCAGAGATCAGGAACACCCGGGGAATGAGCTCCAGCGTCTGGTCGGAGCGTGACGCCGCGCCCGTGCCCAGATCGGCATTGCTGGTGGCTGTGCCGAGCACGGCGATGGACGGCACGACATAGGTATTCGGCGGCATGGCCGGGTGGGCCGCGGTTCCGGCGTCCGAGCCAGCCTCGGCCGGCATCGGCACCTGCGGAATGACCTGCGCCAGGGCCGCGGCCGAAGCGAGTGCGGTCGAGGCACCAACCGCGGCGATCCGGAGGATACGTCGGCGCATTTTCATCATCGATGCTCCTGCTGCCCGGGGCGGGCCAAGCGCTCGGCGCCTGCGTGGTCAGAACCAGCCCTGCGGAATGACAATCGTGTCTCCAGGAAGCAGGGGCACGTTGTCAGCCATCTTGCCGTCGCGCAGCAGATCTCCCAGACGCAGGCTGTAGGACTTGCCATCGCGGATCAGCACCGCGGCATTGCCGTTGGCATAAGGCGTCAGACCGCCAGCAGCGATCATCGCGTCCAGCACCGTCATGTTGTCGCGGTAGGGAATGCTCTGGGGCTTCGCCGCCGCGCCGACGATCGACACCTGCTGCCCGAGGGCCCCGTGGAAGTCGCTGACCACGACCGTGACCACCGGGTCGCGCACGTACTTCGAGATGCGTTGCCGGACGGCCCCCGCGAGCTGGTCCGGGGTCAGACCCGCGGCCTTGATCCCCTGGACCAGGGGCGCGGATATTCGCCCGTCGGGGCGGACCGTCACTGTCGATGAAAGATTCGGATTCTGCCAGACACCGATGTGAAGCGTGTCACCGGGGCCGATCACATAGTGATAGTCCGACAGGGCCACATGCCTGGGAGCCGGCGGAAAGGTGTTGGTCGCGCAAGCCGCAAGAAAGAGGGTGAGCAACGCGGCCAGGCAAAGCTGCCAACCGAACGGCGCAGTCGATTTCAAGAACGAATTCATGGTTCGATGAGGGTCGTCGTGCGGGCGCCGCAACGGTGCGCGGCAAACCCCGCGCCAATCGTGCCAGCAGTCTATGTCACGCCTGCAATCATCGGTCACCTCGATTCGGGGGGTGACCATCAGGCATCATTATGCAAACATCATCCGGCCCTCGCGTAGCTTTTGTTGTGCGCTTCGCGCAATTCAGCTCCACCGCATGTGCTCCGGCCTGCCTGCCGGCGCACATGCCGCAGCCGGCGAAATCGGCTACGACACGATACCTCTTAGCGATGATCCGAGTCTTTGACCATTACGTCCCGACCCGGACCGTGCTGGAGCTGGGAACGGACTTCCTGCTGCTGTTGCTGGCCGCGCTGGCCGCGGCCAGCACGCTCGCGGTGATCGACGGCAACCCGGTACCCGCAGTTGAAATGGTCCGGTGGTTGCCCTTGGCACTGATTTTCGCCACGGTGATGCTGATGCTGTTCATCGCGTTCGGCGCATATCAGCGCGACCGCGTCGGCTCGCTGCGCACGCTGCTGCTTTGCGTACTGCTCTCGACCTTCGTCAGCGTTGGCCCGTTGTTCTTCGCCGCGCTCACGCTGGCTTACCCCAGGCACCACGCGCTGCGCTTCCTCGGCCTGGCCTATGCCTATCAGTTCGCCGGGCTGCTGTTGATACGCAAGCCGCTGCTTGGCGTGTATGCGCGCAGACTGTGGCTGCGCAACGTGCTGATCATGGGCTGCGGCGCCGACGCCATGGCGGTGGCACTGGACATCCAGCGCCACACTCATGGCGCCTATCGGCTCGCGGGTTTCTATCCTGCACAGCGTGAGGAAGCGCATGATGCGTCTTTGCCGGCGCCGCTGCTCGATGCGAAAGATACGCTGCTGGCGCAGGCGCTGAAGCACGGTGTGGACGAAATCGTCGTCGCCGTGCGCGAACAGCGCGGAGGTGTGCTGCCGCTGCGCCATCTGCTCGATTGCCGTACCCGCGGCATTGCGGTGCACTCGATGGCGACTTTCAGCGAACGCATCAAGGGCGAGGTTCCTCTCGACAGCCTCAAGGCCAGCTGGTTGATCTATGGCAACGGCTTCGCCCAGGGGTGGCTGCGGACCGCGATGAAGCGTCTGTTCGACGTCCTCGTCGCTCTGGCCCTGCTTGCGGCAACATGGTGGATCATGGCCTTGACCGCGCTGGCGATCCTGATCGAGGATGGTGGCCCGGTGCTGTTTCGTCAGGAGCGGGTCGGCCGTTCGGGGCGTACCTTCCAGGTGCTCAAATTCCGAAGCATGCGCACCGATGCGGAAAAGGATGGCGTGGCACGCTGGGCGCAACCCAATGACAGCCGGATCACCGCAGTCGGACGCTTCATCCGCAAGACTCGTATCGACGAACTGCCGCAACTGCTCAATGTGCTTCGCGGCGAAATGAGCCTGGTCGGCCCGCGTCCGGAACGCCCGAGCTTTGTCGAACAACTCACCGAGCAGATTCCCTTCTACGCCATCCGCCACAGTGTCAAGCCGGGACTGACCGGGTGGGCCCAGGTGCGCTTTTCCTACGGCGCATCGCTGGCCGACGCGCGGCGCAAGCTGCAATTCGACCTCTACTACGTGAAGAACCACTCCCTGGTACTGGACATCCAGATCATCCTGGAGACAGTGCGTGTGGTACTGCGCGGCGAGGGCGCGCGCTGAGAGATTCTGCAGCATCGGCATGCTGGTCGGCCCAAAGGCTCACGTATGCTTCGATAACCCCTAACCTGGATGGTGAAGTATGAGTGTCGTCGCGGTCGTCGGACTGGGCTATGTCGGCCTTCCCCTGGCGGTGGAATTCGGAAAGCGCTATCGCACCATCGGCCTGGATCTCGACCCAGCCAAGATCGAGGCGTACCAGCAGGGCTTCGATCCCACCGGCGAAGTCAGCAGCAGCGAACTGAAGGCGGCGACGCTGCTGGAAGCCACGACCGATGCGTCGCGCCTACGCGAGGCCGACTTCATCATCGTGGCCGTTCCCACGCCTGTGGACATCGCCCACAATCCCGATTTTTCTCCCCTTGAATCGGCCAGCGAGGCCGTTGGCCGCAACTTGCAGCGCGGCGCGGTCGTAGTGTTCGAGTCCACGGTGTATCCGGGAGCCACCGAGGATGTGTGCGTGCCCATCATCGAGCGCCATTCCGGCCTGCGCTGGAAGCATGACTTCCATGTCGGCTATTCGCCCGAGCGCATCAACCCGGGCGACCGCGAGCACACCCTCACGCGCATCGTGAAAGTGGTCTCGGGCGACACCGAAGCGACTCTGGAACGGGTAGCCGACATGTACTCCAGCGTGATCGAGGCCGGCGTGCACAAGGCCTCGTCGATCAAGGTGGCAGAGGCCGCGAAGGTGATCGAGAACACCCAGCGCGACCTCAACATCGCACTGATGAACGAGCTTTCACTGATTTTCCACCGAATAGGGATCGACACCGGCGAGGTGCTTGCAGCGGCCGGCACCAAATGGAACTTCCTGCCTTTCCGACCTGGCCTGGTCGGCGGCCACTGCATCGGAGTGGACCCCTACTATCTGACCCACAAGGCCGAATCCATGGGCTACCACCCGCAGGTGATCCTCGCGGGACGGCGCATCAACGACGGCATGGGCAAGTACATCGCTGAACAGACGGTGAAGCAGATGAGCCAGGCTGGGTTCCCCATCCGTGGCGCGAAGGTGACCGTGCTCGGCCTGACTTTCAAGGAGAACTGTCCCGACCTGCGCAACTCCAAGGTCATCGATGTGATCCAGGAGCTGTGCACCTATGGTGTGGACGTCCATGTTCACGACCCCATCGCGTCCGCGAGCGAGGCGCGCCATGAGTATGGCGTCGAGCTGGTTTCGTGGGAATCGCTTCCGCGCTCCGCGGCGATCATCGCTGCGGTGGCGCATGACGAATACCGTGGGCGTGCGCTGAACGAAATTCTGGCGCGCCTTGAACCGCGCGGCGTGATCATGGATGTCAAGTCTGCGCTCGACACCCGCGCCCTGCACGATCAGGGCGTACACGTGTGGCGCCTTTGACGGAATCGACGATGCGCGACTTCGCATTGCCCGAACTACAGGCCGGCTTCGACCTGGCGCACGAGTTGGCGCGGCCACGGCGCTGGTTGGTCACCGGAAGCGCGGGATTCATTGGCTCGCACCTGCTGCAGGCCCTGCTACAGGCTGGACAGGAAGTGGCAACCCTGGACAACTTCGCAACCGGCTACCGGCGCAACCTCGATGAGGTGCGCGCGACGGTCGGCGAACAGGCATGGAGACGCCACCGCTTCATCGAAGGCGACATCGTCGACCCGGCGACTTGCCGACTAGCCTGCAAAAACGTCGAGTTCGTGCTGCACCAGGCCGCCCTGGGCTCGGTCCCGCGCTCGCTCGAGGACCCCTTGCGGACGCATGCGGTCAATGCCACCGGATTTCTCAACATGCTCGTTGCGGCGCGTGACTCGGCCTGTACGCGCTTTGTATTCGCCGCATCGAGCTCGACCTACGGCGACCACCCGGATCTGCCGAAGGTTGAAGACCGCATCGGCAACCCGCTTTCGCCCTACGCGGTGACCAAGTACCTTGACGAGCTGTACGCCGGGGTGTTCACCCGCAACTACAGCATGCAGACCATCGGGTTGCGCTACTTCAACGTGTTCGGGCCACGCCAGGATCCCGACGGTGCTTATGCGGCGGTGATCCCGAACTGGGCAAGCCGCATCGCGCGCAATGAACAATGCATGATCAATGGTGACGGCGAGACAACCCGCGACTTCTGCTACGTCGCAAACGTGGTGCAAGCCAATCTTCGGGCCGCGCTGGTACCAGCACAGGGAGCGCGACACGAAATATTCAATATCGCCTATGGTGAGCAGACCACGCTCAACCAGCTGCATGAACTGCTCACGGAGAACCTGCGCGACCACATTCCGGGGCTCCAGACACGGGCCCCGCAGTACCGGGACTTCCGCAAGGGGGACGTACGGCATTCGCTGGCCGATATCGCCAAGGCACGTGCACTGCTGGGCTATGAGCCGACACACAGCGTACGCCAAGGCCTACGCGAAGCGATGACGTGGTACGTGCCGCCGCAACGTGAAGTCGCGGCAAGCTGACGACGCGGTTGCTCAGGCGCGATACTGCGGCAGCTCGACGACGTAGGTGTCCACGGTCGCCCCTGGATCGATCACCGGCTGCGTCGGGTCGCCGCATCCCCAATCGCTTTGAACCAGGATGCGCGTGCCGGTAGGGCTGATGGTCACGTTCGGTTGCGCCCAGTAGCTGCTCTCGCGAGCGTCGCTCCAGGCGCCGGTGCTGCGATGATGTGCGACCCGCAGCACGTCACCGCCGTCAAGGTCGGCCACGAACACCTCCTGATCGAGCAAGGTCGCAGGGTGCCGCACCGGGCGCGAATTGTCGGTACCGAAGGGCGAACCGACGGTCGCACCAGCGACCCGATTCGGCGCCTTATAGGCCACGCAACTGGTGAACGAGCCGGTCCGCGGGTAGCCATAACCGTTGGCGGTTCCGACCAGGGTACGGATATCCCCGGTGTCGAGGTCAGCGACCACCATGTTGCCCTTCACCGCGGTGTCATATTGCACTCCGACCAGCAGGTCATGGCCTTGCGGACTGAGTGCGCTGTCGACGTGCTCGGCGCTGCTGAACGCAACTTTGCGTACCAGTCGTCCTTGCGCATCGAGCACCCAGGTCAGGTTGTAGGCGTCATCCCGGTGCGGGTCGTTCCAGAACCAGCCGCGGCCGGACACGCGCGGCGTCGGCACGCGAAACCGCGGCTGCGCCTGCGCCACGGCCGGGTAGCGGATGATGTCTCCGCTCGCACGATCGAAGCCGAATACGTTGAGCCCGAGGTAGCCATCGATGTTGGGAATTCCTCCCGCACCCAGGCCCCAGATCCGGTTGTCTCCACCGTTGGCAAACGGGTAGCCGGCACGAACCGGGCCACGCGCCGGCCAACCTAGACGCCGCAGTGCGGGCACGAAGTCATGAAGCACACGATGCGATTCGGCGGCCGTGTCGTACGCGGTGAGCTGGCAATACGCGGTCGTGCCGAGTTCGTAGTTGCTGATGTAAAGCAGCTCGTGTGGATCCGTGCGCGACCACCAGAACTGCTCGATATCCGATGGATTGATATCGATGAAGCGCAGGAAGCGATAGTCATGGCCATCAAACATCGCCCAACCCTGATGCCCGCCTGCCCGCGGTTCAGTCACGTACAGGATCAACAGTGTCTCGTCGCAGTTCCACGCCTGGGTACTCGAATAGGCCGGCATTGCCACGCGGGCCCCGAAGTCCGCTAGCGTGTCGGTGATGCGCACCATGCGCGAACCGAAGTCCGGATCGTTGAACGGTCGCAGCTTGGGAGGCTTGGCAAGGGGCGAATAGCGCGCCATCGCGATGCCTGCGATGCCCGGCCTCGATGCGCCGGCCGTCACGGGATCGCTGCGTGGATTCGACAGCACTCCGGCCAGGCCACGTCGGCTGCAACCGCCCAACGCTACCGCGCCGGCAGCTTGCGCGGCGCCGCTCAGCACACGGCGGCGGGTCGTCTTCATAGTGGCTCAGGGTTGCAGGATCTCGTCGACCGACCCGTCGTTGCCATCGGTGAAAAACAGATGGGATCCGTCGGTGGCGAGAAAGAAGGGCTGGTGCGGACTCACGTCCAACGTGGCGACCACGGCGCCGGTGCTCGGATCGATCTTGTCGATGGCCTTGCCCTGATAGCTGGCAACATAGAGATACGAACCGATCATCACCATTCCGGTCGGCTCGTCAAGCCCCTTGGCCAGCAGCCCGTAGCTGCCGGGCTGAATGGCTCCCGCCGATATCGTCAGCCTGCCGATTGTGCCAGCTTCATTGTCGGTGAAGTACAGCACGCCCGATGTTGCCCCCGTCGATTCGAGCAGCACGTCCCACGGGTTGATCGGCACCGCATTGTCCGAGTAATAGCCCGGCGACGTGTAAGGCGCCGACGTTGTTCCCTGCATCAGGTTCTGCCCGCCATGATTGGCGATATACAGCGAGCTGCCGTCCGATGAAACGGTGAGCCCGGTCGGGTTGTCGATTCCGGGACTTCCCGTGTAGGTCAGCTCGGTGGTGTAACCGTTGCTCAGATCGATCGCGGCCACGAACCCTGCGCTTCCACTGGTTCCGAAGCTGGCGACGTAAAGGGTCTTGCCGTCGGGCGAGACCGCCAGGCCAGCCGGCGCCTGGAGGTTGAACGTCTGCGTGGGGTTGACGCTTTGCAGCAGATCCAGCGTACTTCGCGGGTAGCCGGAGTGTGTCAGGTCGATCTCGGTGATGCTGTTGTCGCTGGTATTGGCAACATACAGCGTGCTGCCGTCGGGCGATACCGCCAGACCCTCGGGAAAGCTGAGATTGGTCGCGGAGAATGAGCCCGAAATGGACGACACGGTTCCGCCCGGCGCGACGGTTGTCACGGGAGTCGTCGGCGCGGTAGTCGCGACGGCGGCTGTGCCACCGCCCCCCCCGCCGCAACCAGCGAGCATTCCTCCGAGGACCAGGACGGTCAGGCTGGCGTAGAAGCGCTTCATCGGACCTCCTCGACGGCGCAGAGTCGCCGCGCCATGGATTGCTTTCGAAAAGTCCTATTCTGCACGATGAATGCTGGAATATCTTTGGAATATTCCCGAAGCACCAGCATCCAGCCCATGCTCGAGCTGCGTGCTATCCGACACTGCGCCGCGCCAGGTAGATCCCCCCCAGCGCAACCACCCCGCCGGCCATCTGCAGGCCGCTCATCGCCTGCCCCAGGATGATCCACGCGTAGACCGCCGCGGTGGCCGGCTGCATCAGCAGCCCGACCGAGGCCAGTCCGGGGTTGAGGTGCTTGATCGCATGCGCCACCACGACCTGGCCGCCGATCTGCACCACCAGCGCCAGCGCCACCAGCCAAAGCCAGGCGATGGCGACATGCGGCACCATGTTTCCCTCACCCAGCGCGAAGGGCAGCAGGGCCACCGCCGCGCAACTGCTGACCCAGGCCATCAACGGCAGGGTGCGCAGGCGCTGCCGCGCCTGCTGCACACCGAGCTGGTAGGCGGCATAGAACAGCGCCGAGCTGAGTCCGCACAGGTCGCCGAGCAGCGCCTTGCCGTGACCCAGGTGGGCGCCGATCATCATCATCGCGCCGCCCAGCGCGACCCCCATGCCGAGCAGGAACAGCGGGCGCGGAGCGGCTCCGGTCAGCGCCCACAGCGCCACCGTGATCACCACCGGGGCGAGGTTGGACTCCAGGGTGGCGTTGGCCACCGTGGTCCAGAACAGCCCCAGGTGGTAGAGGATCAGGTCGGCGGCGAACATGGTCGCGGCCAACGCGATCAGCGCCGGCTGGGACCAGCCGCGAAACCACACCGGAACGGCAGGAGCCGGCTGCTCCAGGGCCGGCTCCAGCTCGGCGTCGGGCGCTGCGCGGGTGCGCCGTCCGGCGCGCAGGCCCTCCCAGCTTGCCCACGCGACCAGCACCACGGCCGCCAGGCACATGCGCCAGAAGGCGCTGGCGAAAGGCCCCACGCCGACCTCGCCGGCCAGCCGCACCAGCACGCCGCCCAGCCCCATGAGCGCACCACCCAATAACAAGATCGCGAAGTCCATCGCGACATTGTTGCCGAGGCGCGGCTGGCGCGCCGACGCCCCGAGGCTCGCAGGGCCGTCCGCGGGATTCCCGGATATCCAGCCGGCCGTGACGGGCCCGGGGTGCTTCGGGTTCCGCTAGAACAGGCTCGGCTGCACCAGATCCCGCGGCGCGATGAACCCCCTGGCGTCCAGCGCGGGCATGCGCTGCGCCATGCCCGCCCGCCTCGCCGCGCGCGCCACGCGCTGCGCCAGCAACTGGGCCCACGGGCCCTGCCCGCGCATGCGGCTGCCGAAGCCGGCGCTGTAGTCGCGCGGCGCGCGCCCGTCGTGCGTGGCGCGCTGGGCCTCGGCCACTCCGTGCAGGTCCTGCACCCGGGCCATGACCCGCTCGGCGCGCTGCGGGAAATGGGTCTGCAGCCAGTGGCGGAACAGCGGCGCCACCTCCCACGGCAGGCGCAGCACGATGTGGAAGACGGCGCTGGCGCCGGCCTCGGCGGCGGCCTGCACGATGGCCTCGATGTCGGTGTCGTTGATGAAGGGGATGACCGGCGCGATTCCCACCGCCACCGGAACTCCCGCGTCGGCCAGCCGGCGCAGCGCCTGCAGCCGGCGCTGCGGCGATGCCGCGCGCGGTTCGAGGATGCGCGCCAGCGCCGGGTCCAGCGTGGTGATGCTCAGCGCGGCGTGCGCGCGCTGCGCCGCGGCCGCCTCGGCCAGCAGGTCGATGTCGCGCTCGATTCCGGCCGACTTGGTGATCACCGTGTAGGGGTGGCGGGTCTGCCCCAGCAGTTCGAGGATCCGGCGCGTGATGCCCAGGCGCCGCTCGATGGGCTGGTAGGCGTCGGTCACGCTGCCGATGGCGATGGGGCTGGGGCGGTAGGCGCGCGCGCCGAGTTCGCGCCGCAGCACCTCGGTGGCGTTGACCTTGGCCACCAGCCGGGTCTCGAAGTCCAGCCCCGGCGACAGGTCGAGGTAGGCGTGGGTCGGGCGCGCGTAGCAGTAGATGCAGCCGTGCTCGCAGCCGCGGTAGGGATTGATCGACAGTTCGAAGGGGATGTCGGGCGAGTCGTTGCGGCTGATCAGCGAGCCCACGCGCTGCTCGCGCACTTCGGTGCGCGGCGCGCCGGCGGCCGCCGCGTCGGCACCGGCGTCGCCGTCGCCGGGGCCCCAGCCGTCGTCCGCCTGCTCGCGGCCCTGCGCCTGGAAGCGGTGCGCGATGGCCACGCCGGTGCCGCGCCCCTTGGGCGCGCAGGCCGGCGCATCGGGCAGGCCGGTGGCGGGGAGGATGGGAATGCTGCGGCGCATGGCGGCGGGACAATACTGTATGTTCATACAGTCTACACCGCTGCGCGGCGCCGCGGTGACTAGCTGCGTTCGCCGCCGGACTGCGGCAGATCAAGCCCTGCGTGGTGCGCCCCGGCGCGGCCGGCGCGGGCGGTCCAACAATGCTCCACGGAGCGCCGCGCCTGCGGCGCATGCAGGGAGAGTCTTCCCATGTCCGAGACCTTGTCGCGCCGCAGCTTCCTGAAGGACACGGCGCTGGCGTCGACCGAAGCCTTCATCGCCGGGGCCGCCCCGGCCGCCGCGGCGGCCGCGCAGGCACACGCGGCGGCGCCGCCGGCCGCCACCCAGCCGGTGGCGCTGACCCTGCGAGTCAACGGCGACGCCCATGCGCTGCAGCTCGCGCCAGAGACCACGCTGGCCGAGGCGCTGCGCGGCGCGCTCGGCCTGAGCGGAACCAAGATCGCCTGCGACCGCGGTGCCTGCTCGGCCTGCACGGTATGGCTCGACGGCCGGCCGGTGTGCTCCTGCATGCTGCTGGCGCTGGATGCCGAGGGGCACGAGGTCACCACCATCGAGGGCCTGGCGCGCGGCGACGCGCTGCACCCGGTGCAGGCCGCCTTCATCGAGCACGATGCGCTGCAGTGCGGGTTCTGCACCCCGGGCATGGTGATGAGCTGCGCCGCGCTGCTCGAGCACACCCCGTGCCCCGACGCCGGGCAGGTGAAGCAGGCGCTCGCCGGGCATCTGTGCCGCTGCGGCAGCTACCCGCATGTGCTCGAGGCCATGCTCGACCTGGCCAGGCAGCCGCGGCGCCAGCCATGAGCCGCGATCCTTCCATGCGCCGCGGGCGATTCCCGGCCGGGATCGTCGGTGCGGGCCTGCACGAGATCTCCCGCGAATATCCGGCGGACGAACCGCCGCCGCTGCCGCCCAATGATCGCCTGGCGGTGATCGGCAAGCCGGTGCGCCGTCTCGACGCGCGCGCCAAGGTCACCGGGGCCACGCGTTTCACCGTCGACGTGCGCCTGCCGGGGATGCTCACGGCGGCGGTCCTGCGCTCGCCGCACGCGCATGCGAGAGTGCTGGCCATCGACACCTCCGCCGCGGCCGCGCTCCCGGGGGTACGCGCGGTGCTGGCGCTGGCCGTGCCCGGGGATCCGCAGCGCCAGGTGCTGCGCTACGTGGGCATGCCGGTGGCCGCGGTGGCCGCCACCTCGCCCGCGGCGGCGCGGCGGGCGCTGCGCCTGATCCGTGTCGACTACGAGGTGCTGCCGTGCGTGGCCGGGCTGGAGCAGGCGCTGCGCGCCGACTCGCCGGCGGTGTATGACGGCGCCTCGGCACCGCGCGGGCACGCGTCGGGCTACCCGGCGCCGCCGGAACTGCCGCTGCACGGCAACGTGCGCGGGCCCGCGGTGCAACGCCGCGGCGACGTCGAGCGCGGCCTGTCCGAGGCCGAGGTGGTGGTCGAGGCCGAATACCGCACGCAGGTGCAGACCCACTGCTGCCTGGAGCCGCATGCCATCGTCGCCGACTGGCAGCCGCAGGGGCTGACCGTGTACATGTCCACGCAGTTCACCGCCGGCGTGCGGCGCGAGCTGGCGCAGTCCTTCGGGCTGCCGCTGGAGCGCGTGCGCGTGCTGGTCGACGGCATGGGAGGCGGCTTCGGCTCGAAGTCATCGCTGGGCGGCTACGGACGCATCGCGGTACTGCTGTCGCGGCACGCCGCGGCTCCGGTGCGCCTGGTGCTGGACCGCGAGGAGGAGCAGACCGACGCCGGCAACCGCCCGTCGACCTGGCAGCATCTGCGCATCGGCGCGCTGCGCGACGGGCGGCTCAGCGCGATCTTGCTGAGCAGCCATGGCAGCGCCGGGGTCGCGCTGGGCGCCGGGGTCGGCGACTTCGCCGCGACGCTGTATGACTGCCCGAACTTCCACTCCGAGCACTACGACGTGTTCACCAACGCCGGCCCCGGCTGCGCGATGCGCGGCCCCGGCAACACGCCGGGTGCCTTCGCCATCGAGCAGGCCGTGGACGAACTGGCCGAGCGCCTCGGCCTCAATCCGCTGGAGCTGCGCGAACGCATCGACCCCAGCCCGGTGCGCCGCGAGGAGCGGCGCATCGGGCGCGAGCGCATCGACTGGGGGCGGCGCCTCGCGGCGGGCGCCTCGCCGGGCTCGCTCAAGCGCGGAATCGGGGTCGCGCAGTCGACCTGGATGGCCAACGTGCAGACCGACTCCTCCTGCGAGGTGCGGGTGTTGCGTGACGGCGGCGTGGAGGTGCTGTCGAGCGTGCAGGACATCGGCAGCGGAATCCGCACCGTGCTGGCGCAGGTGGTGGCCGAGGTGCTGGGGCTGCGCGCCGAGCAGGTCACGGTGCGCATCGGCGACACGGATTTCCCGGCCGGCCCGCCCTCCTATGGCAGCCGCACCACGGCGTCGATCACGCCGCCGGCGCGCACCGCCGCGTGGCAGGTGCTGCAGCAGTTGCTGCGCGCCGCGGCGCCGGCGCTGCACGCGCACCCGGACGAGCTGGTCGCGCGCGACGGCCGCATCGAAGCTCGCGGTGCGCCGACCAGCGCCATCAGTTTCGCGCAGGCGGCTGCGATGTTGCGCACCGAGCGCATCAGCGCGGTGGCCTCGCGCAGCGACGACTACGGCGGCTTCAAGCGCCGCTTCGGCGACGCCGCGCTCGCCCGCCAGGACCTCGGCGGCGTGCAGTTCGCCGAAGTAGTGGTGGACACGCAGACCGGGGTGATCCGGGTGGAGCGGGTGGTCGCGGTGCAGGACTGCGGGCGCCCGATGAACCCGCTGCAGATCGAGAGCCAGGTGCACGGCGGCGTGCTGATGGGGCTGTCCTATGCCTTGTACGAGGAACGCGTGCTGGATCCGCGCACCGCGCGCATGCTCAACCCCGACCTCGAGCAGTACAAGCTGGCCGGGGTGCGCGAGACGCCGCGCATCGACGTCGTGGTGCTGGAGAACTACCAGGGCAACAGCGCCACCGATGCCTACGGCATCGCCGAGCCCGCCAACATCGCCACCGCGCCGGCGATCGCCAACGCCGTGTACAACGCCATCGGCGTGCGCCTGCGCTCGCTGCCGATGAGCCCGGCCGCGGTACTCGCCGCACTGCAGCGCACGAACTGAGGAGCGCGGCACGATGCAAGGCTTCGACTACCAGCGCGCCCGGTCGGTGGCGCAAGCCGCCGCCGCGGCCACCTCCACCGTGGCGCAGGCCATGCTGCGCGAGCCCGGCTCCGGCAGCGGCGAAGTGCTGCTCAAGGCCGGCGGGATCGACCTGCTCGACCTGATGAAGCAGCAGCTGCTGCAGCCGGCTGCGCTGCTCGACCTGCGCGCCGTGCCCGGGCTCGCGGGCATCTCCGGGCAGCCCGATGGCAGCCTGCGCATCGGCGCCGCGACCACGCTGGCGGCGCTTGCCGCCGACCCGCTGGCGGCGGCGCGCCACCCGGCGCTGTGCGACGCGGTCGGCGCCGGCGCCAGCCCGCAGATCCGCAACGTCGCCACCATCGGCGGCAACCTGCTGCAGCGTCCGCGCTGCTGGTACTTCCGTTCGGCGGCGTGGCACTGCGTTCGCAAGGGCGGCGAGCATTGCTTCGCGATGCGCGGCGACAACCGCTACCACGCGGTGTTCGACAACACCGGCTGCGCGATGGTGCACCCGTCCACCGCGGCGACCGCGCTGGTGGCGCTGGATGCCGACGTGGAACTCGCCGACGCCAGCGGCCGCTCGCGCCGGCTGGCGCTGGAGGACTTCCTCGTCGGGCCGCAGCAATCGCTGCAGCGCGAGAACGAGCTACGCCCGCAGGAACTGCTGCTGGCGCTTTACCTGCCCCGACCCGGCGCCACGTCGCGCATGGCCTACCTGCGGCAGGGCGAGCGCGAATCGTCCGACTGGCCGCTGGCGGAGGCCGCGGTGCGGCTCGACTTCGGCGCCGACTCCACCTGCACGCAGGCCTCCGTGGTGCTGGGTTCGGTGGCGCCGCGCCCGCACCGCGCACGCGCGGCGCAGCAGGCACTGCAGGGCCGGCGCATCGACGAGGCGCTTGCCGCGCGCGCTGCCCGCGCCGCGCTGCAAGGGGCCACGCCATTGGCGGACAATGCCTACAAGCTGCCGCTGATCGAGGCGCTGGTGCAGCGTGCTGTACTCGCCGCGGTCGATCTGCCGTACCGAGAAAGTCCGCCGGGAGTAAGGAAGGGGGATTTGCCAGGAAGACTCTGATGGGATGGGTCTGCCTGAGCGCACGGTCCGCCAGGTAGGTCTGGACCGCATGCTGGTATGCCGACGGGGTACCGCCACGGGGAAGCGGCCACTGCTCGACCCCGGGCGAAGGCCGTATGCTGCTGTGACTGTCCGCAACTGTCTCGACGCGCGGATCGTGAAGATCCCTGAATCGTGTGTGGGTTCCTTCGAGGCGCACTGGTTCGCGTGTCACAGCCCCCACGCGCAGAACCGCGAATCGGTCGTTCTTCGAGATAGAACTCTCGCCGGGAACCACGGGAGCCGTCAGGAATGCGGCGAGGTCGGCCAGCTTCCCGCGCAGCTCTGGGTGCGCGCTATTGCACTCGACCCAGTGCACGGATAGATCGGCTTCCTTGAACGACCCAGCCGAGTTGTCGAACCGGAACTCGAAGGCAGCCGAAGTCGGCGCGCCATCCTCGGCACACGCACTGCGCTTGCAGACCCTCGCAACGTGGGCTTGCGCAGGAAGGTGGATTCCTGGGGCCATGTCACACTCAGCCGTTGGAGATGATCCTTTGCGCCTCCGGATACTCCGCGAGAAAGCTGAAGACATCGGCGGTGCCCCAGGGCCTGGCAACACCATCAGGCCTCTTGATGGCCAGCGCGTAATGAAAGCGCCTCTGGTCGAGGAACTTCAGGGACACCGTTTCATCGCCGGCGCGCCACGTCGCGACGATGTCTCCGCTCGACTCCGCGGCAAGTGTCGGATGCCCGTGGTAGCTGAGGCTGGACAGGAAGTGATGAAATCCGGAAATCGACCTCGGGGACATCGGTCTTCCGTAATCCTCGACGAAACAGTCGGCCAGCCTCGCCAGCATCGAGGCGATTGCGCTGTCCGGTATCCGGGCCGGCTGGTTCATGGTTCACGCTACGTGGGCACGCATCCAGGCGGGTGCATCCCGATGCTAATACGTTCATGCTCCACGGGCACCGAAATCCGTTGGACTCGCAGGGAGAAGCCTGCGCGCGAAGCCTGACTCAGCCCCCGCCGAGCAGCGCGTCCTCTGCCAGCGCCAGCTGCTGCGGCGAGCCCGACAGCACGAGTGTGTCGCCGGCGTCCAGCACGAGATCCGGGGTCGGCTCCAGCACGCGTCCGTCGGCGCGCCGCAATTGCAGCGCCAGCGCGCCGTGCAGCGGCAGCTCGCTCAGGCGGCGTCCGACGGCGCGCGCCTGCGGCGGCAGCGCCAGCGTGCGCAGGCGCGGCTGCTCGCCCTGCTCCAGGCTGCCGGCGGGATCGTCGAATCCGTGGAAGAAGTCGCGCAGCAGGCCGTAGCGCTCGGCGCGCGCCTCGCGCAACCGGGCCACCACGCGCGGCAGCGGCACGCCGACCATCGCCAGGGTCTGCGAGGCCAGCATCAGCGAGCCCTCCAGCACCTCGGGCACGACCTCGGTGGCGCCGGCCGCGCGCAGCTCGTCGAGCCCCGAGTCGTCGCGCGTGCGCACCACCACCGGCAGCCGCGGCGCGTGCCGGTGCACGAGGTCGAGCACGCGCAGCGCGGAGCGCCGGTCGACGTAGGTGAT
Source organism: Pseudomonadota bacterium (assembly GCA_021792835.1). Taxonomy (GTDB): domain Bacteria; phylum Pseudomonadota; class Gammaproteobacteria; order Burkholderiales; family Burkholderiaceae_C; genus Thiomonas_A. The sequence continues at coordinate 844 of JAJYTY010000007.1, read as the reverse complement.
GGCCACGCAACCTGCGCGCGCCAGCCCGGCCGCCTGCAGGCTGGACAGGCGCGCGGCGTCGCCGTACACGACGTTGCGTCCGGCGGTGGCGCTGCGCGCGACCCGCTCCGCATCGAGGTCCAGCGCCACGTAGGCCACGCCTTCGTCCTGCAGCAGGCGCGCCAGGTTCTGGCCGCAGCGCCCGAAACCGCAGATCAGCACATGGTGCTGGGTGCGGATGGTCTTGCTGGCGATGTCGGTGATCTGCAGCGATGCGCGCATCCATTCGGAGGCCACCAGCTTGAGCACCAGCGGATCGATGGCCTGCGCCAGGAACGGCGCCGCCAGCATCGACAGCACCAGCGCCGCCAGCAACGGGCTGAGCACCTGCGGCGGCATCAGCGCGTAGGCGCCGGCCAGGTTCAGCAGCACGATGCCGAACTCGCCGGCCGGCCCCAGCCACAGTGCGGTGCGCAGCGCGCTTCCCGGTGCGGTGCCGCGCAGTTTCTCGATTCCGGCCACCAGCAGCACCTTGGCCAGCAGCGCCAGCAGCGCGATGGCCAGTACCAGCCACCAGCGCTGCAGCACGTAGCGCCAGTCGAGCATCATGCCGATGGTGATGAAGAACAGCCCCAGCAGCACGTCGCGGAACGGGCGGATGTCGGCCTCCACCTGATGGCGGAACTCGGTCTCGGCGATCAGCATCCCGGCAAGGAAGGCGCCCAGGGTCAGCGACAGACCGGCCAGCTCGGTCAGCCAGGCCAGCCCGAGGGTGATCAGCAGCATGTTCAGCATGAACAGCTCGTCGGAGCGGCGACGCACCACCAGCCTCAGCCACGGGCGCAGCAGGCGCCCGCCGGCGAGC
>JAJYTY010000161.1 GCA_021792835.1 Pseudomonadota bacterium | reverse complement strand
GAACGGCGGCAGCTGCTTTCGAAAATCCAGGCCCAGCGCGTTCTGGTGCGGTGCCCGGCCGCCTTCGCGGTCGGCGTCCCACTTGTAGACGTGGTAGCCGCAGCCGACGATGCAGTAGTGGCAGGTCAGGTTGGTCTGGCTCGCGTCGGCGGGCGGCAGTGCGACGCGGTCGTTGAACTTCGACATGGCGGTGTCTCCTCGATGGTCCGTTGCAGTTAAAGCACGTTGGCCTGGCGCCCGTAGATCAGCCCGGTGACCGCAACGGCGCGCACGGTGTCGCTGGCCGCGTCGTACTCGAGCTGGATCTGCGGCAGATCCTCGGTCGCCTGTCCGCAGATCATCTGGCCGGACTTCTCCGGATCGAACATGCTGAAGTGGCACGGACACTTGAGCCGCTTGCTCTCGGGGTCGTAGCTCAGCGGGCAGCCCATGTGCGTGCAAAGGCTGCTGAACGCGACGATGTCGCCGTCCGGGCCGACGCCTCCGGCCACCCGGGCTCCGGTCTTGATCGCCATGCACGGCGAATCGGCATCGGGATACTGAAACGCAACCGGGGAATCCACCCGCATGCCTGCCGCCTTGCCGACGACGCGGCGCGGATAGGGAAGCAGCGCCGCTCCGATGCCCTGCGGTGGATGGCTTGCCTTGTCGCCGGCCAGGGCTGACGCCGCCGGTGCCAGCGCGGCTCCGGCGCCGGCCACACTCGATCCGGCGACCTTGAGGAATATGCGTCGCGAAACCTTCTCTGCCATGATCTCTCCTCCATGTCTTGTTGGTGCTGCGACCGATGCGCATGTCGCGCAATCGGGCTAGAGTTAGCAAGCCCTGGACCAGCGCATCCGGGCCTCGAAAGATCCCTGCAGATCAACGTGTTCGGGCTTTTCGTCGGCCGCTGCGAAGGATCAGGGAGCCCTGCGCGTTACGGTTGCGAAACGCCCCGCGTTTCGAATCGGTAACGACAACGTCCGACCATGAAACGACGACAGTCCCTGGCGCTGCTCGCAGGCGCGTGCTCGATGCCCGCCTGGGCAGGGGTGCGCGCGGCGCGGCCCCGAGCGGTGTTCCGCTTTGGCGTCACCGATGTGTTCATCCACGATGCGATCCCGCTGCTGCGCCGCTACATCGAAGCGCGACTTGGAATTCCCGTGCGCATCGTCCAGAAGGCGAGCTACCAGGAAGCCCTGGAGGCGCTGCGCTCCGATGAAATGGAGGCCGCCTGGATCTGCGGGTATCCGTACGTGGTCGCGCGTCACTTCGTGCGGCTTTGCGCGCAGCCCGGCTGGCATGGACAGCCGTGGTACCGCAGTTACCTGATCACTTCCGCGGATCGAACCGAGGTGCACGACCTTGCCGCGCTTCGTGGGGATGTATTCGCCTTCGATGATCCGCTGTCGAACTCGGGCTACCTGGTGCCGGTCGTTGCGCTGCGTGCGATGGGGCAGACGCCGCAGAGCTTCTTTCGCGGCAGCTTCTACACCTACGCGCTCGACAAGGTTGTCGAGGCGGTCGGTGCCGGCCTCGCGGATTCGGGCACGGTCGATGGGTACATCTGGGAGGTTCTGCACCGCCAGTCCGACCCGGCGGCTCGCAAGACCCGGGTCGTGGTCAAGTCGAGGCACTTCGGTTTTCCGCCCATCGTGACACGGCGCAGCCTCGACCTCGAGTTGCACGCGCGCCTGCAGGGCATCCTGCTCGACGCCCGATCCAACGAGCAAGGCCTGCAGTTGCTGAACAAGCTCGACCTGCAATGCTTCCTGCAGCCTCGCAAGGAATGGTTCGAGGGGATTCGCGCACTCGTCGATGTCCTCGACGGAACGCGCGCGCCCATCCCCGTCTCGCAGATCTACGAGCCAGGCTGATGCTGCGGATGAAGGATTCCCTGCTGGTGCGGGTTCCGCTGCTGGCCGCCACCCTGGTGATCCTGACGGCGTTGCTGATGGCCACCGGTCTGGGCGCGCTCACGCGGCGCTACCTGATCGAGGACGTCGATGCCGGCGCGTCCCAGGCAGTGGCGGCCTGGGCCAAGAGCCTTCCGCCGATGATCCAGCAGGACAACGTGTGGGGCGTGTTCGAGGCCCTCAAGGCGGTCACCGAGGCCGGACCGGCCAGCGACGGGAGCATCGCCGTGGTGGTCGATCGTGGCGGCCATGTGTTCGCCAGTTCGGCCCCCCGCCGCTTTCCGACGGACAGGGCCCCGCAATGGGCTCCGCTCTGGAAGCCCGGCAGGCTCACGCTTGCACGACCGACGCACAAGACGGTGGCGGATCCTGGGCGCCCGCCGCCGATCCGCAGCGGGAACTGGCGCATCTACATCGCCGCCTTGAGGGATGACTCGGGCGCCACGGTGGGAACTCTGGTGTATGCCGTTGGCAACCAGCTTTACTGGTCGCGCCTGCGCTCGATGCTGCTGTGGATCGCCGGCATCACGGCGATCGCCGTGTGCCTGTTCGTCCCCGTGGTCTGGAGGATCAGCCGGCGCATGCTCGACCCGCTGGCGCGGCTCGGCGGCTCGATGGCGACGGACAGCGCGCAGGCGCGACGCGTGGGAGAAGCGCTCGCCGCCCGCAGCGACGAGGTCGGCGCGCTGTCGCGCGCCTTCCTGCGCCTGCTGGCCAGGCTGGAGCACTCGCGCCAGAGCGAGAAATTCGCGGCCGTGGGGACGCTGGCGGCCGCGACCGCTCACGAGATCAACAATCCCCTGGGCGGCATGATCAACGCCGTGCAGACCGCACGGCGCTTCGGCCGCTACGACGACACGACCGGACGTACCCTGGACCTGCTGGCGCGCGGCCTGGAGCAGTTGCGGATCATCGCGCAGGCCTTGCTCGCGCAGACCCGACCGAGCGAGCGAAACCTGAACCTGCAGGACTTGCGCGATCTGTCCGCTCTGGTCACGCCTCGCCGGCAGGAGCGCGGCGTGCTGATGGACGAGAACCTGGCGCTGCCCGAGGCGATCGAGTTGGCCGCCGGCCCCGTACGCCAGGCCACGCTCAACATCCTGCTCAATGCCTGCCATGCCGCGCAGCGCGGCTCCACACTGCAGTTCTCGGCCGAGATCACCACGTCCGCGGTGCTGCGCATCACGGTGCGCAACCAGGGCAGTCCTCCGCCGGAAAGCGTGATGGATGCGCCCAGTCTTCCAGGCGCGCGCGACCTTCCGGGCCTGGGTCTGTGGGAAAGCCGGCGTCTGCTGTCCGATATCGGCGGCACGCTCACGCTGACCCACGAGCATGGCTGGACGACCGCGGTGATCGAAATTCCCCTGCGCGCTCTGCGCGAATCGTGATACGTTGAAGGCAGTCGGCCGGCAGAGCCGACGCCTGGAATTTCCCGAGGAGACCCGCCTTGCACGACCTGCCGATCCTGCTGGTCGAGGACGACCCCATCATGGGTGAGTCCATGAGCCATCGACTGCAACTCGAACACTACCCCGTCGAATGGGTGCGCGACCTGTGCGCGGCGCGGGATTCACTTCGACATCGCCTGTATCCGCTGGTGCTCAGCGATATCCGGCTTCCCGACGGAGACGGCGAACAGTTGCTCGCGACGATGGCCGAGCGCTACGGGGGCTGTTGCCCCCCGGTGGTGTTCATGACGGGCTTCGGCTCGGTCGAGCAGGCCGTGAGGCTGGTGCGCGGTGGCGCGTGGGACTACATCCAGAAGCCCTTCGACCTGGATGCCTTGATGCACCGCATCCGCGAGTGGACTGCGCCGGGCACGCAGCGCTGCGATGCCTGGTTCGGGATCTCGGAGGCTGCGCAGGCCCTCGAACAGCTCATCACGCGCGTGGCGCAGCTCGAGCTTCCCGTCCTGATCCAGGGCGAATCGGGAACCGGAAAGGAGCTGGTGGCCCGGCGCATCCACGCCGACATGGCAAAGACGCGCGAACGGATTCCCTATGTGGCCATCAATTGCGCCGCGCTCAGCGAGACCTTGCTGGAATCCGAATTGTTCGGTCACGAAGCCGGCGCCTTCACCGGCGCCAGTCGGCGGCACGCCGGAGTCTTCGAGCAGGCGCACGGGGGTGTGCTGCTGCTCGACGAAATCGGCGACATGCCTCTGGGCGCGCAGGCCAAGTTGCTGCGCGTTCTGCAGGATGGCCAGGTGCGGCGGGTTGGCGGCGAGAAGGCCTTGCAGGTTCATGTGCGATTGATCTGCGCCACCCACAAGCCGCTGAACCGGCTGGTGGAAACGGGGTCGTTTCGCGAGGACCTGTACTACCGTATCAGCGGGTTGCCGATCCACCTTCCGCCATTGCGCGATCGCCCCGAAGACACGGTCTGGCTCGCGCATCGGCACGTCGATGAACTCAATGCCCGCACCGGTTCGTGCAGACGCCTGGACCCGCGCTTCGCCGCGTGGGCCAGGCTCCAGCCATGGAACGGCAATGTGCGCGAGCTGTTCGCCACGGTCGACCGTGCCTACCACCTCTCCGCCGATTGCTGGGTGCGCCGTGAACGCTCGAGCCTGCCGGGCACGGACTGCTCACGTCGCGGCGTCGAGCCCCTTGCCTCGGGCCCGGAGCCCCTCGATCGCTACCTGGCACGGGTCGAACACGACTATCTCGAGAAGTGCGTCTCGGACAACGACGGCGGGATCACGAAGACGGCCACCGCGCTGGGCATCAGCCGCAAGACCCTGTGGGAAAAGCTGCGCCGCTACCGCGGCGGGCCGCAGCGGCGCTGAGGCGTCAGAGAGTCTCCAGGGCCAGGGCGATGCCCTGGCCGCCCCCTATGCACAGCGTCACCACACCGGGCCCCGGGGTCGGTCACCGGGCCGCCAGCGCGGCCAGCCCGAAGGCTTCGGTCAGGGTGGGGTGCGGATGGATGGCCGATGCCAGATCGTCGACGCGAAGCCCCTGCCGCACCGCCAGTGCCGCCTCGCCCATCAGGTCCGCCGCGCCGTCGACCAGCGCGTGAATGCCGACGATGCGCCGGCTCGCGCGCTCGTACACCACGCGCAGCCGCCCGAAGGCTTCCGCGCCGATCTGCGCGCGGGCGTCGGCCTGGTAGTCGTATTCGGCTACCGAGACATCCAGCCCGGCGCTTCGCGCGGCCTCCACGGTCAGGCCGGCCATGCCGATCTCCGGAAACGAGAAGATCACGGCCGAGTTGTGTTCCGGCCGCGGGTACGGCGCATCGTGGCCGAGCAGGTGCCGCGCCACCGCCAGCGCCTGGGCCGTGGCCCAGTGCGCGAACATCGGCTGCCCGACGAGGTCGCCGGTGGCGTAGATGCCCGGCTCGTCGGTCTGCAGGCCGGCATCGACCTGCACGCCGTGGCGGCCGTGGCGCACGGAGGTGCTTTCCAGTCCCAGTCCTTCCACGTTGGGTTGGCGGCCGGCGACCACGGCCACGATCTCCGACTGCGCCTGCTCGGCATGCGCGTCCCGGGTGTAGCGCACCTGGAGCCCGCCGCCTCGTGGCTGCGCTTCGATGGACTCCACGCGTACGCCCGTGCGCACGGTGATGCCGTCGCTTTCGAGGCGCCGTGCCAGCAGGCCGGCCAGCACCGAGTCGACGGGCTCCAGAATGCGCGCCGCGCCCTGCAGCAGCGTGACCTGGCTGCCCAGCCTGGCGAAGATCTGTGCCATTTCCACGCCCACCGGCCCGGCGCCGATGAGGATCAGCGACCGGGGAATCGCGGGGATCTCGATCAGCCCCTGGGAATCCAGCACCCCGGGAAGATCCACGCCGGGGATCGGCGGGCGCACCGGGATCGATCCCGTGGCCAGGATGGCATGGCCGAAGCGCAGGGCATGGGACTGGCCGCCGGCATCGATCGTCGCGCCGCGCGGGCCCGTCAGTCTGGCGCGTCCGAACACGAGCTGCAGGTTCGGCAGCGCCTGGGCCTTCATCAGCGCGCCCTGCGCTCGCTGCGCGAGGATGCGGTGGCGCCGCGCCTGCACCGCGCCCCAGTCGACCGTTGCGGTCGAATCCGACGCCGCCACGCGCAGGCCGAATTGCGCCGCATCGGAGATCGCCACGCGTCTTGCAGCGACCTCCCGATAGATCTTCGACGGAATGCAGCCCTCGAACAGGCAGGTTCCCCCAAGCCCCTGGCCGGCTTCGACCAGCAGCACCCGGCGGCCGGCCTGCGCCAGCGCCAGGGCCGCGGGCGTGCCGCCGGGGCCGCCGCCGATCACCAGCACATCCACTTCGTCGGGCAAGTTCATGACGGCCTCGTTCCTGGTTGTCGCGCGCGCATGTCGCAGGGGTCGACGACCCGGTCATCGACGCTGCATGCGGCTTCAAGGGTGTTGTAAACGGTTCCGAGGCGCCGCGGATTGCGATGAAGCAAAGCCCGCGGCTGCTCGTCGCAGCCCGGGGGGAGATGCGCAGGCGCGCCCCGCGGGTCAGAATCCCAGGTCACGCCCCCACGGCCTGCAGCGCCGCCTTCGCGCATGTCAGGCCCCGACCCACTGCTCGACCTGCGCGCGGCTCGGCACGCCTCCGGCGTGCACGACCTTGCCGTCGATCACCACCCCCGGCGTGCTCATCACGCCGTAGCGCATGATCGAGGCGATGTCCTCGACCTTCTCGATGCGTGCGGCCACGCCCCGGGCCGCCAGCACCTGCTCGACCAGGCGTTGCGTGGCCTTGCAGTTGGCACAACCGGTACCCAGAATCTTCACGTCGATCATCATGCGACTCCTCGTGGAACAAAACCTGGAAGGAATGCGGCCTTACATCACCGCGTTGAACACATAGCCGACGAGCGCGATCCCGACGGCCACCACCGCGGCGAACAGCGCGATCAGCCTCGGCCTCATGACCTTCTTCAGGATCATGAACTCCGGCGCCGACAACGCGGTCACCGACATCATGAAGGCCAGCGTCGTGCCCAGCGCCGCACCCTTGCCCAGCAGCGCCTGCACCACCGGAATGATCCCCGCGGCGTTCGAGTACATCGGCACTCCGATCAGCACCGCCAGCGGTACCGACCACCAGGCCCCCTTGCCCATCAGGTGGGCCATGAAGTCCTGCGGCACGTAACCGTGGATCCACGCGCCCACGCCCACGCCGGCGACGATGTAGGGCGCGACCTTGAGCACGATGTCGCGCACGTGGTGGAAGCCCTGCGCGAAGCGCGCCTGCCAGTCCATGCGCTGCTCGACGCCCTCGGTGGCCGGGATGTCGAACACCCAGGGCTCGACCAGGTGCACCGGGTTCATGCGCCCGATCACCAGTCCCGCGGCGATGGCCACCAGCAGGCCGAGCCCCAGGTAGAGCAGCGCGATGCGCCAGCCGAACATGCCATACAGCAGCGCCAGCGCGACCTCGTTGACCATCGGCGCCGACACCAGGAAGGAGAAGGTCACGCCCAGCGGCACTCCCGCGGTGAGAAAGCCGATGAACAGCGGCACCGCCGAGCAGGAGCAGAAAGGCGTGACGATTCCCAGCGCCGCGGCCAGCACATTGCCGGCGCCCTGGCGCCTGCCGGCCAGCAGCGAGCGGGTCTTCTCCGGGGTGAAGAAGCTCTGCAGCACGCCGACCGCGAACACGATCAGCGCCAGCAGCATCAGCACCTTCGGCACCTCGAACACCAGGAAGGCCAGCGCCGAGTACAGATGGCTGGCCGGAGCGATCTGCGCCACGCCGGCGACCCAGCGCGTGAAGGCGGCGCTCGCCGGCTCCAGCATCCAGTACAGCGGGAACCAGGCGCCGACATACAGCAGCGCGGGCAGCCAGGCGCGCCAGGCCGGTGCCGAAGCGATTTCGGCGCCGAACCCGGCGGGGGAGGCGGGTGAGGCGGGGGATGCGGTGGGTACGGGATGGTTCATCATGACCTCGGGACAGGAACTCTCTGTCCTGGTAGACGAACCAGGTCCTCAAAGGATGCAGCCCGCGCCTGGAGGCAGCCCGATCCAGGTGCCGGCGGATCCGGCCGCGGGGGCAGTGTCAGGCGCCGGTCGGCCCGGCGTGGCAGCACACGCTGCCGTCGGCGTCGAAGCGCACTCCGCAGCGCGCCACCAGGCCGTCGCGCAGGCGCTTGCGCGCGCGCAGCAGCCGTGCCTTGGCCGCCGGCAGGCTCAGGGAGGCGGCTTCGGCGTAGGCGCGCACGGTCTGGCCGTCGAGGTCGCAGCGCTGCACGATGTCGCGGTCGTCTTCGCCGAGGAACTGCAGGTTGCGCGCGATGCAGGCGTCGAGCGCGTCGACCGGAGCGCGTTCGTCGGCA
>JAJYTY010000160.1 GCA_021792835.1 Pseudomonadota bacterium | reverse complement strand
ATCCACCAGCAGCTTCGCGCCGGCGGCCTCGCCGGCATCGATGGCGGCGCGGATGCGCCGGCGCGCGGCGTCGGTGACGATCGGGCCCATCTCGCTGGACTCGTCGGTGCCGGGGCCGACGCGCAGCGCGCGCGCGCGTTGCACCAGCTGCGGCATCACGCGATCGGCCGCGCCGCCCACCAGCACCGCCACCGAGATCGCCATGCAGCGCTCGCCGGCCGAGCCGAAGGCGGCGCCGATCAGCGCGTCCACCGCCTTGTCGACGTCGGCGTCGGGCATCACGATCAGGTGGTTCTTCGCGCCGCCCAGCGCCTGCACGCGCTTGCCGTGGTGCGCGCCGGTCTCGTAGATCGACTGCGCGACGGGGGTCGAGCCGACGAAGGACACCGCCTGCACGTCCGGGTGGTGCAGCAGCGCGTCCACCGCCTCCTTGTCGCCCTGCACGACGTTGAACACGCCGTCCGGGAAGCCCGCCTCGCGCATCAGCCCGGCCACCAGCAGCGACGGCGTGGGGTCGAGCGGGCTGGGCTTGAGCACGAAGGTATTGCCTGCGGCAATGGCCACCGGGTACATCCACGCCGGCACCATCACCGGGAAATTGAACGGGGTGATCCCCGCCACCACGCCCAGCGGCTGGCGCATGGTCCAGTTGTCGATTCCGGTGGCCACCTGCTCGGTGTAGTCGCCCTTGAGCAACTGCGGAATGCCGCAGGCGAACTCGATGATCTCGATGCCGCGCTCGACCTCGCCGGCGGCGTCGGACAGCACCTTGCCGTGCTCCGACGTGATGGCCCGCGCCAGTTCCATCTTGTGTTCGCCGAACAGCGCCAGCAGGCGGTTCATCAGGCGCGCACGGCGCAGCGGCGAGGTCGCCGCCCACGCCGGGAAGGCGGCGCGCGCGGCCGCCACCGCGGCGTCGACGTCGGCCGCCGACGACAACGCCACCTCGGCGCGCACGCGCCCGCTGGCCGGGTCGGTGATCGCCTGGCGGCGCGGGCTTGCGGGCGACACGACGCTGCCGGCGACGTAGTTGGCCACCAGCGGCAGCTCGCCGCCGCGGGTTTCACGAGACGTGTCCCCGATTCCGGGGTCGCGCGCTTTGTTCATGGGTTGGCTCCTGTTCCGGGGGTATCCGATCCGACAAGCCTAGTCCGCCGCAACGCGCCTTTCCAATCAGAAGCCTTGCGGGTGTTATAAGCTGCGCAAATATCCCCGGCCACCAGGAGAGCCGCCCGACGATGCGCCCGATCGACCCCCGCCTGCTGCAGGCCTTCGTCGCGGTCGCCCGCGAGGGCAACGTGTCCCGCGCGGCCGAACGCCTGCATCGCAGCCAGCCGGCGGTGAGCCTGCAGCTCAAGGAACTCGGCGAGCGCCTCGGCGTGGAGCTGTTCCAGCGCACCTCCACCGGGGTGCTGCTGACCCGCGACGGCGCCGCGCTGCTGACCCATGCCGAGCGCGCGCTGGAGAGCCTGGCCGATTTCGACCAGGCGGCGCAGCGGGTCAAGGGCGGGGTGCGCGGCCCGCTGCGCGTGGGCACCATCCTCGACCCCGAGTTCACGCGCCTCGGCGCCTTCCTGAAGGAACTCGTGGCGCTGGCGCCGGAACTCGAGCCCGAGCTGCAGCACGGGGTCAGCGGCGAGGTGCTGGAGCGCCTGCAGGCCAAGTCCATCGACGTCGGCTACTACCTCGGCGACCCCCATGCGGCGCTCGCCGACTCCGCCTCCCGTCGCGCGGCGCCGCTGTTCCACGACGAGGTGCTGACCCAGTTCAGCTACCGCGTCATCGCGCCCCCCGGCTGGGGGCCGCAGGTGCTGGGACGCGGCTGGCCCGACCTGGTGCGCCTGCCGTGGGTGCTGACGCCGCCGCAGTCGGTGCATTCGCGCCTGCTGCAGGCGCTGCTGGAGCCGCAGGGGCTGCGCCAGAACCGCGTCGCGCTGGTCGACCAGGAGGCCTCCATGCTGTCGCTGGTGCGCTCCGGCGTCGGGCTGTCGCTGGCGCGCGATGCGGTGGCCATGCGCGAAAGCCAGCGCGAGGGACTGGTGATCGCCGACCGCGTCGAGCTCGCCTGCGACCTGCGTTTCGTGTGCCTGCGGCAGCAGTTCGAGCGCCCGGCGCTGCAGCGGGCCTGGCAGGCGATCCGGCGCGCCTGGCGCAGGCCGGCGGCGGGGGCCTGAGCCCTCCCCGCACGCGGGGCTACAGACGTTCGACGATGGTCACGTTGGCCATGCCCCCGCCCTCGCACATGGTCTGCAGCCCGTAGCGCCCGCCGCGGCGCTGCAACGCGTGCACCAGCGTGGTCATCAGGCGCGCGCCCGAGGCCCCCAGCGGGTGCCCCAGCGCGATGGCGCCGCCGCAGGCGTTCAGGCGCTGCGGGTCGGCGTCGAGCTCGCGCGCCCACGCCAGCGGGACCGGCGCGAAAGCTTCGTTGACCTCGTACAGGTCGATGTCGCGCAGCGCCAGCCCTGCGCGCCGCAGCGCGCGGTGCGTCGCCTCCAGCGGCACCAGCAGCATGGTCACGGGGTCGCCGCCGAGCACGCTCATGTGGTGGATGCGCGCCATCGGCTCGGCGCCCAGCGCGCGCAGCCCCTGTTCGCTGGCCACCAGCACCGCGCTGGCGCCGTCGCAGATCTGGCTGGCATTGCCGGCCGTGATCAGTCCGCCCTCGCGCAGCGGGCGCAGGGCCGCCAGCGCCTGCGGCGAGGTGTCGGCGCGCACGCCCTCATCGCGCAGGTGCGGATTGCCCGGCCGCCCGTCGGCGTCGAGCACGGGCAGCGCCACGATCTCGGCGTCGAAATCCCCGGCGGCGGCCGCCGCCGCGGCGCGCTGGTGGCTGCGCAGCGAGTAGGCGTCGAGCTGCTCGCGCGTGAAACCGAAGTCGCGCGCGATCTGCTCGGCGCCGCTGAACTGGCTGAACTCGCGCACCCCGTAGCGACGCTGCACAGCGGGGCTGACATAGCTGCCGTAGCCCTCGCGCTCGGGCAGGGTCTGCGACAGGCCCATCGGCACCCGGCTCATGCTCTCGACGCCGGCCGCCACCACCACGTCCATGCAGCCCGACATCACCGCCTGCGCCGCGAAATGGATCGCCTGCTGCGACGAGCCGCACTGGCGGTCCACCGACACCCCCGGCACGGTCTGCGGCAGGCGCGACGCCAGCACGATGTTGCGCGCCACGTTGCTCGACTGCTCGCCGACCTGCGACACGCAGCCCACCACCATGTCGTCGACCAGCTGCGGGTCGACGTCGCCGCGCTCGAGCAGCGCATCGACCACCCGCGCCGCCAGGTCCACCGGGTGCCAGCCGCCGAGCCGGCCGCCGCGGCGGCCCCCCGCGGTGCGCAGCGCGCTGACGATGTAGGCCTGGGGCATGCGGATCTCCTGCTGGAACTCTGGATGGGTAGCGAACGCGACGGCGCGAAGCCGACTACGATTTTGCTACGCGCCGCGCCCGTCCGGCCAGCGCGCGGCGCCACGCCGCCGCACCCACCCATTTCCGAAACACACCCCTCACCATGAAATACCTGCACACGATGGTCCGCGTGACCGATCTGGACGCCTCGCTCGCCTTCTACCGCGACGCGCTGGGCCTGCACGAGGTCCGCCGCATGGAACACCAGCAGGGCCGCTTCACGCTGGTCTACCTCGCCGCCCCCGGCGACGACGACGCCCAGGTGGAGCTGACCTACAACTGGGACCCCGAGACCTACACCGGCGGGCGCAACTTCGGGCACCTCGCCTACGCCGTCGACGACATCTACCAGACCTGCGAGCGCCTGCAGCAGCACGGCGTGACCATCCTGCGCCCGCCGCGCGACGGCCGCATGGCCTTCGTGCGCTCGCCCGACCAGATTTCCATCGAACTGCTGCAAAAGGGCGATGCGCTGGCGCCTGCCAAGCCGTGGACCGACATGCCCAACGTCGGCAGCTGGTAACCCCGCGGTCGCGGGGTTGCGGCCCGCCCGGCGGGCCCGGCCTTGGGTAAACCCCGAGTACCGGGGTCGGTACCCGCTATAGCATGGAATTCGGCTGCGCCCAAGCCAAGCCGCATCGCGCGCAGCTCTCCCGAAGAACAACCACCGGAGACTCCACCATGCCCCGCAAGGCCCTGTTCGCCGTGCTGTTCCTGAGCCTCGCCGCCAGCGCCTACGGCGACTGTCCGGACCACGGGCGTGGCGGCGACTGCCACGACCATGCGGCGCGCCGGGAGCGCTTCGACGACGGCGGCCAGGGCCGGCTGATCCAGGCCCCCACGCCGACCCTGTCGGTCACGGCCGGCCAGTTCACGCAGATGCTGCTGGGCGGCGGCAGCAACGGGCGCGCGCTGCTGGCGCTGAGCACCGAGGGCCCCGGCGGCGCCGCGCCGCTGCCTTGCGGAGTCGCCGTCTACCACTACGGCTACAGCAGCGTCGACGGCCGCGGTCACCCAGCCACCGCCAGCGGCGCGCTGATGCTGCCCACCGGATCGTCGCCGACCTGCAGCGGCGCGCGCCCGCTGCTGGAGTACGCCCACGGCACCAATCTGGACCGCAGCTACGACATCGCCGCGCTGAACGACCCCGCCAACCCGGCCTTTTCGGAGAGCGCGCTGATCGCGGCGATGTACGCCGCGCACGGCTACATCGTGGTCGCGCCGAACTACGTGGGCTACGACACCTCCGACGTGCACTACCACCCCTACCTGGTGAAGGCCCAGCAGTCGCGTGACATGATCGACGCGCTGCACGCCGCGCGCATCGCGCTGCACCGGCTGGACGACGTGGACGGCAGGCCGGGTCCCGAGGGCCTGGACGCACGCGCCTTTCCGAACCACCAGCTGTTCCTCACCGGCTACTCGCAGGGAGGCTACGTCGCGATGGCCACCGAGCAGGCCATGCAGCGCCGCGGCATCCACGTCACCGCGGCCTCCCCCGGCTCCGGCCCCTACGCGCTGGCCGCGCTGGTCGACTACATCTTCCTGGGCCACCCCGACCTGGGCGCGCCCAGCCTGGGCAGCCTGCTGCTGGAGGGCTACCAGCACAGCTACGGCAACGTCTGGAAATCGCCTTCGCAGGTGTTCGCCAACGGCCTGTACACCCCCCTGCCCTACGCCACCGCGGCGGCGGCGAGCAACAGCCCGCTGGCCGCCAACCCGCCGATGTTCGACGCCCTCGCGCCGAGCCTTGCCGACATCACCGTGATGCCCTCCGACGCGCCGCCGTCGGCGGATGCGACGCTGCAGGCGATGTTCCCCGCCACCGTGCTGCCGGCCGGAGCCACCTACACCACGCCGGACCCCGCGGTGATCTCGCAACCGGTGTGGACCGGGCTGTTCGACACCACCGGCGCGGCCTCGCCCTACGCGCCCTACAACGCCTACGGCAGCGCCTTCCTGCCGCTGTGGGCGAGCTCGTTCTCGCCCAGCGGCACCAACGACCTGATCACCCGCAGCTACCGCGCCGACTACCTGGCCGACGCGCTGCTGAACCCGGACGGACTGTTCGAGCGCGGCGACTCCGGGATGCCCAGCCGCAGCGCCACCAACGGCCTGCGCAAGGACCTCGCGGCCAACGACCTGCGCGGCTACGTGCCGCGCGCGCCGACCATGCTGTGCGGCGGCTCGGAAGACCCCATCGTGTATTACGCGCTGGACACCGCGGTGATGCAGTCCGAATGGGGCACGCCCACCCCCACGCGTTTCTCGCTGGACGTGGACCCGCAAGACGCCGCCGACAGCAGCGGCCCGTCGGCGCCCTTCAAGGCGCTGCAGCAATCCTTCCAGGCCTGGAAGGCCGCCACCGCCGCGGCTTCGCCGCTGGCCGAGCTGGAGGGCTACCACGGCGCGGTCGGCGAATACTGCGCACTGGCGGCACGCGAGTTCTTCGCGCAGTTCTGAAGCTTCAGGCGTACAGCGCCCTGCCGCGCGCGCGGCAGGGCCATGGCCTGGCCTCGCCGGGCGGCCTATAGTTGGCAACCGCCCCTCGACCGCCGCCCGGAGCGCGCGGCGACAAGTGCCTGCCTCGAGACCATGCCTGGATCGCTGATCCGCCGCCGCGTGCGCCTGATGACCGGCGGCGACGGCTCCGCGCCGCTGCAATACCTGCAGCCCCGTGCGGACCCCGGACTGTTCGGACCCGACTCGCAGGCGTGGCGGGTGCACGCCGATTTCCCGTCGATGATGGTGGGCGGGATCCGCGCGCTGGTGCTGCAGGCGCTGCACCCGCTGGCGCTGGCCGGGGTGTGGGACCATTCGTCGTTCCGCGAGGACCTGCGCGGGCGCCTGGCGCGCACCGCGCGCTTCATCGCCGAAACCACCTACGGCGGCACCGCGACGGCCGAGCAGGCGCTCGAGCGCGTGCGCGCGATCCACGCCCGGGTCGCCGGCCGGCACCCGGACGGGCGCCCCTACCGCGCCGATGACCCGGCACTGCTGTACTGGGTGCACCTGAGCGAGACCACCAGCTTCCTGCACGCCTACCGCGTGCACGTCGACCCGTGGATCGCGCAGGAGGCCTGCGACGCCTACTTCGCCGAGATGTCGCTGATCCCGCGCCGCCTGGGCTGCGACCCCGGGCAGCTGCGCCGCGGGCGCATCGCGCAGACCGAGCAGCAGGCGCACGACGACATGCTGGGCTATCTGGAAGAACTGGAGTTCTCCGAGCGAACGGCCTTCGTGCTCGATCTGCTGCAACGCATGCCGGGCGGCGACGCCCCGGCCGCGCTGCAACGCGTGTTCGTGCGCGCCGCGCTCGCCGAGCTGCCGGCCTGGGCCTGGCCGCTGCTGCGGCGCCGGCCGCCTTCGGCGCTGCAGCGCCAGGCCCTGTACGCGTCGCTGCAGCTGCTGGCACGGCCGCTGCGCTGGGCGCTGAAGGACGGCATCGCCGCGCATGCGCGCAGGCGCATGCGCCCCGGCTGAGAGAAAACCACCAGGCGCACGGCGCGAGGCCGGATCCACACCTGACGGGTACCTGTCAGGCGCTGCCGAACAGCTCGACTCCGGCCGCCGCCGCCGCGTCGGCCAGAGCCCCGTTCAGCGTGGCCAGCGCCAGTTGCTCGCGCACGGCCAGCTCCAGGTACGCGGCGTCGTGCGCCGGGATGCCATGGCGCCGCGCCAGTTCCAGCGTGCGCCCCAGGGCGTGCAGGGACGTGGCTTGATCGATCTGGATATCCAGGCGCCCCAGCAGTTCCACGAAGGCCCCGGCGCGCGCCGCGCTGATCAGTCCGTCGCACTCGGCCCTGGCCACCAGATCCGCGGTATCCAGGGCCCAGTTGCCCGGCACCCAGGCTCCGGAGCGCCCCAGTTCGTCCAGCACCGACTCCGCGTAGCCGATTCCGGTGGGGCGGCTGTGCGGCAGCAGCCACAGCGCCGACACCGAATGGTCGATGACGAAGCTCACGCGTTGTCCTCGCCCACCAGGTCCCGCGCAGCGGGCCCGGCCGCGCGGGCGCGCGACGCGCGGGATGCCTGCTCGCCGCTCGGCTGCGCACGGCCGTGGCTGGCTTCGAACATGAAGCGCCGCATGTTCTCGGCCGCCTGCTGGCGGTCCTGTCCACGCGCGCCGCGCGGCGGCACCAGCTCCGCGATCGCCCGCCCGCGCAAGGTGATCACGTACTGCTTGCCGGAGCTCACGTCGCGCAGCAGTTCCGCCAGTCTGGTCTTGGCCTCGTACGAGCCGATTTCGGTAAGCATTTTTCCCCTTTCAACCGACCGGATTACCGACCAGTCGGCTCGGGTCATTATCTCGTTCCACAGCACGCATGCTAGCCGCGCCCCCGGTTTCTGGTCGGACAAAAGTATTGGACTGTAACAGATGTCGTTGCGTGTGATTTTGAGCGCCGTCATTTTTTACAATGGAACGTTTCATTCCGATCCGGATGAATATCCCTGCATTCTCCCGTTTCCCAGTCGCGCACAAACGTGGCCGGCTGTCGGATGGCCCCCGCCAGTCGCGCGCCGCCGCCCTGAGCGGAGGTCTGCCACGGGGTTTCCCCTAGCCACTCTGTCCGCTGCAGTCATTTTCCCGGACAGTTTCCAATGGAAACCCCGCACCCGGACTTGCGACGCCCGCTCGACGCGCCAGCCCCGTCCAAATGAACCCATCGATCCATAAATGGAATTGTCTTGCTGCTCTGCTAGATTTCTCGCGGCCATTAACAGGCCGTTGAAGTACCTGACGAACGGACGAATTCCCGCTGCTGGAATCGCGTGGCGGTGCTCATCGGGTGCTCAGTTTTTGGGCAATACCCCCCATTC
>JAJYTY010000159.1 GCA_021792835.1 Pseudomonadota bacterium | reverse complement strand
CCAGCCGGCGGCCGCGGCCCCCGCCAGCACGCCCGCGGGCGCGGCGGCCGCCTCGGCGGCGGCGCCACGGACACCGGCCGCGCAGCCGGCCTGGCCGTCGTCGACACGCCTGGAGTACGCGCTGCGCGGCTATTACCGCGGCGCACTGCACGGCAACGGTGAATTGCAGTGGCAACGCGAGGGCACGCGCTACGAATTGCGCCTCGCCGGGTCGGCGCTGATCGACTTCTCCTACACCAGCGTGGGCAGCATCGAGCATGATTGGCTGGCGCCGCAACGCTACGCCGAGCGCGTGCTGCTGAACCGCAAGATCGTCGACTTCGACCGCGCCGCCGGGCTGCTGCGCTTTTCCGCGATGGCCTCCACGCTGCCGATCCCCGCGCATCTGCAGGACAGCGCCAGCGTGTTCATGCAGCTCGCGCAGCTGCTGCGCACGCGGCCGCAGGACTTCCGACCCGGGCGCATGCTGCCGCTGCAGGTGGCGCGCCCCAGCGGAACCACCCGATGGGACTTCCGCGTGGCTGGACGCGAGCGCGTGGACACCGGCGTCGGTCAGCTCGATTGCTGGCACCTGGTCTACGACCCCCCGCCCGACGCTGACCTCGGCGCCGAGGTCTGGCTGGCACCAGCCCTGCAGGGACTGCCGGTGCAGATCCGCCTGCAACGCGGCGCCGACGAATTCCTGCTGTTCACGCTGCGCCGTGCGCTGCAGCAGGCGCCGGCGCCTGGCGCTTCGGCCGCCGCGTCCGCGCCGCGGGGCTGAGTGTCACCGAGGGTTTGCGCTGTCGGCGCGGCGACCGGCCGGCGCGTTGAACACACGGCGCAGCAAGGCGGGCAGCAGGCTTGAATCCGCGGGGCGCCGGCCCCATCTGCGCAGCAGGGCGTTCGCGCAGGCCCGCGCGTCGCCGCAAGCACAACCGACGAGGCTCGCGATGCACACCATGATCTACGACTCCGACGCCTTCAGCGTGTTCCAGCTCGACTGGGAGCACGCCGCCGACAACCATCCGACGCCCGAGCGCAGCGGGGGCTTCGAGATTGTCGACAAGTTCGCTCGCAAGGAGATCTTCCTCGAGGGTCGCGTCGCCGACGGCTTCCGCCAGCGCGTTCGCAACCTGATGGAAGCCTCGCCCAGCACCGACGACATCGACGAATTCCTCGACGGCTTCTCCGCGCTGTCGCGGCAGAACCTGCACGCGCACTGATCACGGCTCGGAGCGCGCGAGCGGCGAGCGCCGGCGGAGGCGCTCGCCAAACTTTGTTTTGTATCAAAACAAGTTATTGGCGAACCCATAGCATGGTTCGCATGAACGCCGTACTTGCTACCACTGCCGAACCGCCCCAGACGGTTCCGTCGCCGCGCAGCGGCCGTGCCGAACTGATGGTGCGGGTGCTCAAGGCCATGGCGCACCGCGAACGCCTGGCGATCCTGTGTCTGCTGCTGGACGGCGAGATGTGCGTGCGAGACCTCGAGCACGGCGTCGGCATGCGTCAGGCTGCGCTTTCGCAGCAACTGTCACGCCTGCGCGCCGAGAACATCGTCGAAGCCGTGCGCCACGGCCGCTTCATGCTGTACCGCCTGAAGACTCCGCAGATCCAGGCGGTCGTGCGCGCGGTGTGCCGCGAGATCCCGGCCGCCTGAAATCCGGCCGCGCCAGGCCTCCCCGTCCCCTCGCGCCCGCGGCGCCAGCGGCAGCCGTGCCCGCGCACGGCTGCCGTGCCAGCTCACACCGTGCCCCAGGTGCCGTGCAGGCCCCAGTAGACGATGAACACGCCGACCAGCGTGGAAATGGCCCACGCCCACGGCGGCATCATCATCCACAGACGCTCGACCATGCCGGTCGGCGCGAGCACGGACTCGCCGCGCGCGTTGCGCTCGAAGCGCGTGAAAAAGTCCTCCAGCAGGGCGCGAACCGCAGCGTCCACCGCGGTACTGCCGAGTTGCGCGATCGCCCCGCCCATCTCCGCGCTGGCCTGGAACTGCAGCTGGGTTCCGTCGGCGCCCGGCTGCAGCGCGATCAGCGCCCGGCCGAGACCGAAGCCCGCATTGCCGCCGTTGCCCTCGAAGCGCAGCACGTAGCTGTGAGGGGGGTTCACGTCCTCCAGGCTCAGGCTGCTGGAAAAGCGCGTGCGCGTGCCGGCGATCTCCAGCTGCTGCACGACCTCGAAGCGGCCGGGCCCGGTCTGCGTGACGCTTTCGCAGCCGGGGATGCAGGCGCGCAGCATGATCGGGGAATTCAGGGCCTCCCAGGTCTGGGCGGGGCTCAGAGAAATGTGGCGCTTGCCTTGAACGTCCATGGTCGGCCTCGCGAAATGACGTCGCCGCCCCGGGATGAGACGGCTCTATATGACTGTGTGCTTATATTGTTCGTGGAAGCACGCGGTTTCAAGCTGCAACGCAACATTTCCCGGGTAAATACTCTCTAGGGTTTTCCTGGCGCGGTTTCGCCCCCCCTCGCGCCCGGCCTGCGCGGCAGACGGGCCACGCCATGCACCGGCACGTTAAAGTAGCGCCATGAACATCGTGATCCTCGACGACTACCAGGACGCCGTGCGCAAGCTCGCATGCTTCGAGCGCCTGGCCGAGCACGACGTCAAGGTGTTCAACAACAACGTCAAGGGCGCCGGGCAGCTTGCGGTGCGCCTGCGCGACGCGCAGGCACTGGTGCTCAACCGCGAGCGCACGACCCTCGGCGCGGCGGTGCTGGCGCGCTGTCCCAAGCTGCGGCTGGTGGTGCAGACCGGGCGCATCGGGCCGCACGTGGACCTGCAGGCGTGCACGCGCATGGGCATCGCCGTACTCGACGGCACCACCGACCCCGCGCCCACCGCCGAGTTCACGTGGGCGCTGATCCTGGCCGCGATGCGCCGCATCCCGCAGTACGTCGCCAGTCTCAAGCAGGGTGCCTGGCAGCAGTCGGGGCTGAAGGCGCTGTCGATGCCGGTGAACTACGGCCTCGGCCAACGCCTGGCCGGCAAGACCCTGGGCATCTGGGGCTACGGGCGCATCGGCCGCATCGTCGCCGGCTACGGCCGCGCCTTCGGCATGCGCGTGCTGGTGTGGGGTCGCGAAGACAGCCTGCGCGCCGCGCAGGCCGACGGCCAGGAGGTCGCCGCCGACCGCGCGCAACTGTTCGCGCAGAGCGACGTGCTGAGCCTGCACCTGCGCCTGCACGAATCCACGCGCGGCGTGGTCACGCTGGCCGACCTGTCGCAGATGAAGCCCGACTCGGTGCTGGTCAACACCGCGCGCGCCGAACTCATCGCCCCCGACGCGCTGGTCGCCGCGCTCAACCGCGGCCGCCCCGGCATGGCGGCGGTGGACGTGTTCGAGTCCGAGCCGATCATGCGCGGCAATCCGCTGCTGCGCCTGGAGAACGCGATCTGCACTCCGCACATCGGCTATGTCGACGACCTGCACTACGAACACATGTTCGGACAGGCCTTCGACTCCATCGTGCGCTTCGCCCGCGGCGAGCGCGACGGCGTGCTCAATCCCGAGGCGCTGCGCCACGCGCACTGGACCGGCTGAGCGCCCGCGACGCGGGAGGGCGGCGGGCGCCGGCTACTTGCCGATGCAAAAGCGCCCGAAGATGTCCCCGAGCAATTCGTCGGCGCTGACCTCGCCGGTGATCTCCATCAGTCGCGAGTGCCCCAGCCGCAACTCCTCGGCCAGCAGTTCCAGTGCCGGCGCGGGCGGCTGCAGCCAGTCCAGCGCCGCTCGCAGGTGCCGCGCGCAGTCCTGCAAGGCCTGCACGTGGCGCGTGCGCGCGAGGAACACCCCCTCGGGAAGCGCCTGCCAGCCGCAACGGCGCAGCAGCTCGACGCGCAGCTCCTGCAGGCCGCTGCCATGCCGCGCCGACAGCCGCGGTCCGCCCCGGGCCTGCGCGTCGAGATCGAGCTCCCGCGCCAGTTGCAGCAGCGCGGGGTCGGCCTGCGCGACGGGAATCGCGTCGACCTTGTTCCACAGGTGCAGCACGCGAGCCTCGACCACCCCGAGCTCGCGCAGGCGCCGGGCGATGCGCAACTCCTCCGCGACATACTCCGCCTGCGAGGCGCGCGTGAGGTCGTGCACGAACAATACCGCGTCGGCCTGCGCGATGGCCTCCCAGCTGCGCTGCACCCCGATGCTCTCGACACGGTCCGTGGTGTCGCGCAGCCCCGCCGTGTCCACCAGGTGCAGCGGCACGCCGTCGATCTGGATGGATTCGCGCAGCCGGTCGCGGGTGGTCCCCGCGACTTCCGTGACGATCGCCAGCTCGGCGCCGGCCAAGGCGTTGAGCAGCGAACTCTTGCCCACGTTCGGCTGCCCCGCCAGCACCACGTGCAGGCCCTCGCGCAGCAGCGCTCCCTGCCGGGTGCGCTCGAGCAGAGCCTGCAGCGAGCCCAGCAGCCCTTGCAGGCGCTGCTCGACGGCGTGCGCGCGCACGAACTCGATGTCCTCCTCGGGAAAGTCCAGCGTCGCCTCGACCAGCGCGCGCAGGTCGCGCAGGTCCTGCGCGAGCTCGTGCACCTCGCGCGACATCTCGCCCGCCAGCGCGCGCTGCGCCCCCAGCACGGCCGCCGCGGTGGTGGCGTCGATCAGGTCCGCCACCGCCTCGGCCTGTGCCAGGTCGAGCTTGCCGTTGTGAAAGGCGCGCTCGGTGAACTCGCCGGGGCCCGCCACGCGCAACCCGCTGTCGCGGCCGAGCTCGAGCACCCTCGCGAGCAGCAGTTGCAGCAAGGCGGGGCCGCCATGCACCTGCAGCTCCAGCACATCCTCGCCGGTATAGGAACGAGGCGCCGGGAACCACAACGCCAGTCCGGTGTCGATCACGGCGCCGGCGGCATTGCGAAACGGCAGCAGCGTGGCCTGCCGCGGCAGCAGGTCGCGACCGCACAGCGCACGCGCCAGCGGGGCCAGATCGCGTCCGGACGCGCGCACGATGCCCACCGCGCCGCGCCCCCCGGCGGTGGCCACCGCGGCGATGGGTTCGGCGTGGCGCGCCAGCCCGTTCATGCCCGCCACGGGCGCCGCCAGGCGCCCGTCGTCACTTGGCCGACGAGAACTCCGGCACGCCCATCTTGCGGTTGATGAACCACTGCTGGGCGATCGAGAAGATGTTGTTGGTCAGCCAGTACAGCACCAGACCGGCGGGGAAGAAGAAGAACATCACCGAGAAGGCCAGCGGCATGATCCACATCAGCCGCGCCTGCATCGGATCCGGCGGGGTCGGGTTCAGCTTGACCTGCAGGAACGAGGTCGCCGTCATGACCAGCGGCAGCACGTAGAACGGGTCCTTGGCCGACAGGTCGTGGATCCAGCCCAGCCACGGCGCGCCGCGCAGCTCGACGCTGGACAGCAGCACCCAGTACAGCGCGATGAACACCGGGATCTGGATCACCACCGGCAGGCAGCCGCCCAGCGGGTTGATCTTTTCCTTGCGGTACAGCTCGACCATCGCCGCGTTCATCGCCTGCGGGTCGTCCTTGTTGCGCTCACGCAGCGCGTTCAGGCGCGGCGCCACGGCCTTCATGCGCGCCATCGAACGGTAGCTGGCGGCGGTCAGCGGGAAGAACGCCAGCTTGAGCAGGATGGTCAGTCCGATGATCGACCAGCCCCAGTTGCCCAGCACGCGATGGATCTGCTCGAGCACCCAGAACAGCGGCTTGGCGATGATGGTCACCCAGCCGTAGTCGCGCACCAGCTCGAAGCCGGGTGCCAGCCCCTCGACCTGCCTCTGCAGCTCGGGCCCGACGAACAGGTGCTGGCTCGATTCGACCTGCGCGCCCGGCGCCAGCTTCGGCAGGTGCAGCATCACGCCCACCGCGTACAGGTCGCCCGGCAGCTTGCGCAGGTAGAACTCGCGCGCGCCCTGCACCGGCTGCGGCAGCCAGGCCGCGGCAAAGTACTGCTGCACGATCGCCGCCCAGCCATTGTCGGCGTGGATGGTCTTGGCCTGGTCCTTGAAGTCCTTGAATTCGAATTTCTGGAACTTCGACGAACTGTCGTACACCGCTCCGCCGTAGAACGTGTGATAGAAGTGGGTGCCCTTGTTCGGGTCGTCGCCGTCGCGCACCAGCTGCATGTACAGCTGCGGCTGCAGCTCGGTCGAGCCCTTGTTGACCACGGTGTCGTGCACCTCGATCGCATAGCTGCCGCGCCGGAAGGTGTAGCTGCGCGTGAGCTGCAGCCCGCCGACCACTGCTGAGCGGAAGCTCACCGTCAGGGTCTTCGCGTCGCCCATGTCCAGCGGACCCGGCAACAGGGTCATCGGGGTCTCGTGGTTCGGGAAGTCGCCGCCGACCAGGCCGCTTTGCGCGACATAGGTGTGTCCCGGCACGTCGTCGAACAGCACCACGTTCTTCGAGGTATCGGCACGGCTGCGGTACTTGAGCAGGCGGGCGTACACCAGGCTGCCGCCGCGATCGGAGAACTTCAGGTCCAGCAGGTCGGTGCGTACCTGCGTGAGCGTGGCCGGCGTCGAGGCCGCGCCCACCGGCGCGGCCGCGGGACCCTGCGCGCTGCCGGCCAGCGACGACGGTACGCCGCTGCCGGCCGCCGCCGGCGCGCTCGCCACCGTGGGCTGCGACCCTCCGAACAGCCCGCCCTCGCCATGCGAACGCAGCCAGGAGTTATAGAGAAAGATCACCGAGACGGTGAAGATCACCCACAAGATGGAACGGCGAAAGTCCATGTAAATTCCTGCTGCGCTGCGGGCGCGAAGCCTAGTGCTCCGTCACCGGGTCGACGAGTCGCGGCACGCGTCGCCGCGCCGCCATGCTTGTGCCCGCGCACCCCGCGCGATTGCGCGCCGGCCTGCCGGGCAAACCGTGTATTAGAACCCATGCCGATGACCAGGGACCATCCGGGGCCGCTCGTTTCCTTGCAGCTTGTTTCAGGCCCCGCCGGATCCCGTGCCGTCACCGCCTTGCCCAGCCTCGCCCGGATGCGTCTCGTCACGCTCGCGCCACGCATCCCAGCGGAACAGGCGCGGTACCGGATCGGCCCCGCCCCGGCACCACGGATGACAGCGCGCGATGCGCATCGCGCCGAGGTAGCTGCCGCGCGCCGCGCCGAAACGATCCAGCGCCTGAAGCGTGTACTGCGAACACGTGGGGGTGAAGCGGCACTGCCCCCCCACCCACGGACTCAACAGCAACTGGTAGCCACGCACCAGCAGCATCAACAAGCGTTTCATCGCGAAGCCCGTGCGCGCGAGCGCGCACGCTCCCAGTCCGCCAGCAGCTGCGACATCGTCTGCCGCAGATAGCGCCGCAGGGCCGGCGACTGCGCGCTCACCCACTGCGCGTCCAGACGAGACTGCAGTCGCAACACCAGCACCGGAATCGGTGTCGGAATCGGTGTCGGAATCGCGGCCGACGCATCCTGCGCGACTTCCCGCTTGCGCAGCAGGTCGCGCAGGGCCTCGCGGGCGACGCGGCGAATCAGGTTGCGCCGCGCGGCGTGTCGGCACTGCCGTTTCGGCAGCACGAAACCCAGCGCGCAGCACGGCCGGGCGCCGGGATCGGGCAACGCGTCCTCGACGGATGCGTCGCGAAAATGCAATCGGAACTCACCGGCCTGTACCCAGCGTGCTCGCAGCGACGCGGAATACGACTCGGGGCGCGACACCGCCAGCAGCCTGACCGCCGGCATGCCTGCGTTCGCGGACTCGCCGCGGCTGGTGCCCGCGACGGCGGGCGCCGGCGACTCAGACGGCGAGACGCTTGCGTCCCTTGGCACGGCGCGCGTTGATCACCGCGCGGCCGCCGGCCGTGCGCATGCGCACGAGAAAGCCATGGGTGCGCTTGCGGCGGGTCTTGGACGGCTGGTAGGTACGTTTCATGATCGTGCTTCTGGTTGTTGCCGGGATTCGTCCCCGGGCTTGTCGGGGCCGCCGGACATCGCGGCGGCCAGCGCGGCCCGAAAGTTCCGCACGCACCGAAAAAAGCATGCCATTTCAGCAAATTGCGGGCTTCCTGTCAATCCGCCCGCGGATTCCTGCGCCAACCGGCCCGGGCGTTGAAGCGGTGTCAAAAACCCCTTATCAGGGTGCTCCCCGGCTGTGGATAACTAGGGTGCTTGGTCTAGAATCGAGCGCCCAACCCCCTGGATCCCGGTCGACGCGCCCCCTTGTTCGCATGGTGGCGCGCCCAAGTCGTCTTTCCTCGTTCCAGGCCGAGGCCGCGGTTGCGCATCAGGCGCTGGCCGGGCCCGGCCCGGAGCCCGAACCCGTTTTGTCGTTCATGCCCCTCGACC
>JAJYTY010000158.1 GCA_021792835.1 Pseudomonadota bacterium | reverse complement strand
TCCATGGTCACGCGCGAGCCGCGCGCACAACTACGACGGCGTGATCGTCTTCCGCGGCACGGACAACCCGGCGAGCCTGCTGGCCGACGGCAACATCCTGACCACGCCAACCCCGGGTCTAGGCACGTTGCATCATGGCTTCTGGCAGGCGTGGCTGCCGCTGGAGGCTCAGTTGATGGCCCTCAAGCCGCAGGTGATCGCCGGCCACTCCCTCGGGGGCGCGCTGGCCATCATCTACGCCGGCATGCTGTGCCTCTCCGGCAAGCCTCCATCTGCCGTGTGGTGCTTCGAGCCGCCGCGCGTGACCATGGACGACACACTCAAGCAGGTGCTGGACAAGGCCGGCGTCATGATCTTCGCATCGTGCAACGCGATCGACCCGATCCCATGGGTGCCACCGCTGATGCGATTCCCTGCCGAGTACGCGCACATCGGGCGCCTGGATCTGGATCACCTCGATCCCCTCTGGTATCACTACATCGCGGACGTCGAGTTGGCGGTCCAGTCGTGAGCCGCTGGTTCATTCTGGCGATCGGCGCGCTGCAGCTGGGCGCGTGCGCGTCCAAGGCGTGGCGTGGCGACTGGGCCATGGCGACCGTCTGGCTGGGCTACTTCGTGGCCAATGTGGGGCTGCTGATGGCGCGGTGAGTCTGCCGGCGAGTGCCCGCACCCTGCCTTCGGGCTGGGTGCGGGCGCTTTTTGCGTTTCTAGAGCCGCGCGGCGATCTGCTCGGCGGTTTCCCGGTAGTAGTGGTCACGCAGCACGCGCAGATCCTTGTGTCCGCTGATCTTGCTGAGCGTGAGGACATCCACGCGTCGGCTGAGCCGGGTCAGCGCCTCGCCGCGGGTGTCGTGAAAGTGCAGATCCTGGATCAGCAGCTTGTCACGCGCCTTGCGGAACAGGGCGTCCAGGCTGGCCGGCGTCAGGCTGAAACAGCGCTCGCGCTCGGCCACCGGGCGCAGCAGCCTCGCGGCGGCGCGCGTGAGTGGCACCTCGCGCGGGCGCCCGGTGAGGTGTGCCGTCTTGTGCTGCGCGATGCGTGCCACGCGCCGCTGCAGGTCCAGGGTTGCGCGCCCCAGGCTGAGGATTTCCCCGGCTCGCATGCCGCTGCGAAGCGCCACCAGGAAGGCTAGGGCGACCTCCTGCGCTTTGGAGGCCGGGGCGACCCCCGACCTATAGGACAGGTGCCGGCAGAGCCTGCGAACCTCCTGCGGCGCGATCCTGCGTGTCCTGGGTGGATTGTCGCCGGGCATCCGCAGTCCCTCGAATGGCTTGGAAGTCGTCCAGTGCCACTCCGTGCGAGCCACATTCCAGGCGTTGCGCAGCCAGTTGATGTCGCGCTGCACCGTGGCGGCGGTGGCGACCTGCAGCCGTGCGTCTCGCCACTTCCCGAGGTCGGGCGTGTCCACCTCGGACAGCTTGCGGTCCGCCAAGCCGGAGTCTCGCAGGAAGACGTCGATGCGCAATGCCTCCGCACGCTCCCCCCGCTTGCGCACGGACACCTCGGCCTTGTAGCGCTCCAGCATCTGCCGGACGGTGCGGATCTCGCCGGGGTCGGCGTCGCGCTCCTGGCGCAATTCGACCTCGCGAGCAGCAGCCCAGGACTTTGCCTCACGCTGCGTCGGGAACACCCTCGATTCCTTGCGGGCGCCGACCTCAACGAACGCGCGCCACCTGTCGCGGTGCGGGCGAATGCTTGCCATGTGAGGGGATGCGTGCGGGATGGATGAGGGCGCAAGCCTACACAACCGCGAAACCATGCGCCAGTCTTGCTGGTCATGCATCCAGTCCGTGACGATGCAACCTCTTGAAAACAAAGGACCGCGAACTTGCGTTGCGGTCCTTTGTGGTGGCCGTGGTGCCGGGAGGGGGACTCATACATCCAGGAATTACGCGGTGCGCGAGCGACCGTGAGGGGAAATTGAGCGCGCAGCATCGACGCACTCCACCGGCACGAGCCCGCAGGCGTTGATGCGCAGGACACCAGCCTTGACAAGTTGTGTCGCCTTCCAGCGGCCGATGCCGAGCATTTCGGCGGCCTGCCCGATGGTAACGTGCGTCGGCCTCGGATGCGTCTCCGCGTAGAGCTGGACGGCGCGCAGGGCGATGTCGAGTTCGCTCATTTCTTCCCCTTCAACGCGCGCTCGTGCCAGTGGTCGATTGCTCCGTGCAGCGTGCCGTCACCAGCCTCCACCCAGCGGGCATGCAGTCTTTCCATGCAGCAGTCCTCCGGCACCCCGTGCTTGTTGGCGTAGCACTCGCCCGTCGTCTCGCAGCCGTTCGGGCATGGAGCGGGCTGCGCCTCTTGCGCGGGCATGTAGTCCAGGCCCAGCTCGCGAGCGTTCTGGGCCATCGCAACAAGGGCGGCCTCGCGGGGGTCTTGCGCTGGCGGCGTGGGAGCGGCGGCAGGCTTCGGGCATGGACCGCTGAACCCGTGGCACTTGAACGCTTCCTCCCCGGGCGGCATGGGTTCTCCGCACAGTTCGCAGCGGGCGGTATCGGTCTTGTCGGTCATCGTCATCCCCTCTCGGTTGCTTTGTCCCAGATCCGGCTCAGCGTCTCGTCCTGGCGCTCCGTCAGCGTCCGGCCGCGTTCGAGCTGGCGCCGGATCGAGTCCACGAACTCACCCTCCCACTCGGTCAGCCGCGACTCGCGGGCCTCGCAGTCGGCGACAATCTGCAGGGCTTCGTCGGTGGTGGTGCTCATGGCCGCTTCCTGCGCGCCTGCACCATCTGCGCCGCTTCGCGCATGGTGATCTCGACCGCTCCGTGCTGTACCGCGAGCGCGCGCTTGCTCTTGGCGATATCGAAGTGCTCACGTTCCGTGCCGGCGTGCTGCAGCCACTTGCGCTGCACCCCGATCTTGTCGGCCATCGCCAACAGTTCGTCGGTGCTGTCGGCGATCATGTGCGACATCTTCATGCGCCGAAACTCTCCCACCGGAGATTCGTGCATGTCGTCCACGTAGACGGTCACCGGTCGATCCTCCTGTTGCAGGTCTCGCACGGAATCCCGCGCTTGGCCTGGGTGACGCTCGGCAGCGTGATCCAGCCGGTCTCTGTGCCGCACCCGGCGCAGCGCATGCGCACCAGCGCGCCCGAGCCGTCCTCGTCGCCGCAGCCCGAGGCATCGCAGACATGCATGAGCTTGCGGGGCATCGCGCGCCGCTTCGTGCCAGGGAAAAGGTCGGGGGTGCGCATCACGCCATTCCATCGGGGCCCGCGGCGGCGGGTTGCCCAAAGCCCATAGGTCCGCCGACCGGGCTGGCATTGGCGGAACAATCGCGGTCGGTAGCGTCGGGGCTGTCGCCCTCTGCCTTCAAAACCTGTTGCGATGTCCGCGCTCGGGGGTATGCATGCAGCCGCTCGCGCAGTCGGATCTTCTCCATGGCGCTGAGGTGCCCGGCGCGCGGGTCCACGTCCCACACGCTCTCGCAGTGGTGCTCGGTCTGCGGATGGTTCGCGCGGTGCATGGCGACAGCCTGGGGATCGTGGTTGATGGCGACATCGACGTGGCGCCCCAGCGCGAGCTCGATGCCCGTCGACGCGCCTCCGCCGCCGGCGAAGTTGTCGATCACGATCTCACCGTGCACGTCGAGGATCAGCTGCTGATCGATCATGCGAGCACCCCGAGCGCGGCGTCGCCGACCATCAGGCTGGGCGGCCGGGGCATCTCCATGTCGACCGGTCGCCACAGGTGCAGGCAGCGGGAATGGTTGTTCACGTAATCGGCGCGTGGCGGGTGGAACTGGACAACGCAGTCGGTGTCGTCCCAGAACAGCGCCTTGACCTGGCACATTTCGTCCCAGGTCGGGATGCGGTCGCGCCGGGATACGCTGACGTGCTCCCAGCCGCCGCCGTCGCTGGCAATGACGTACAGCAGCTGCCCGTGCGCGACCTTCACCATGAAGGCGCCGTTGTTCCCGAAGGACTCGTCGGTGCCCACGCGACCTTCGCGCAGTCGGAATTTCTCCGGAACGTGGAAGCTCATGCGTCGCACCCCCTACCAGTCGCGCCCGCGTCGCTCGGGTCGGTGAAGTTCAAGCACGCGAACTCAAGGCAGTCACCGACGCGCACGGTCTTCGCCATCAAGTTCTTGATGGTTGCCATGTCACTCGCCCAAATTGATCCTGCGGACGGCGACGGCCCGGAGGGCCGCGCTCTTGTGGTCGTAGTCCTGGGTGCCGTCGGAGAAGTACTGATACCAGGCGCAGGAGCTGTCGGACGCGTGGCTCTCGCTCGACCAGTACCAGTCAGACTTGAACAGCTCACGCAGATTCGCGCGCAGCAGGTTCAGTTCGCGCCGCGTGGGCAACTCGCCGCCGACGCTCTTCGCCCATTTGGTCTGCTTGGACCAGTTCGCTTCGCCGTCTTTGACGGCGATCACCACCAGGTGCTGATCCGGCTCGCCGTCCTTGCCGAGCAGCAGCCCGGCGTAGTGCTCGCCGGCCTTCAGGTTGGCCGCGAGGAATGCGGCCTTGGCGCTGGCCTGCGTGACTTGCATGTCCATGGTTAGTGCTCTCCGATGATGTGGCCAGCGGCCGTTCAGGAATGGGTGAAGGGTTGAATCGGTGATCTGCGGACGGCGACGGCCCGGAGGGCCGCGCTCTTGGGGCGGCTGTCCTGGAAGCCGTGGAAGTCCTGACACCAGGCGTAGGAGCTGTCCTCCTGGTGGGCCTCGTTGGACCAGTACGCGGCCTGCTGGAAGCGTTGCCGCATGGTCGACCACATCATCAGCAGCTCCAGGCGGTTCGGGAGGTCGAAGCCTTCGCCCTTGGCCCAGGCCATGTGATCGGCCCATGGCGCATCGTCGCGATCGAAAGGCAGCAGGATGGTGTGGTGCTGCAGGGAGCCGTCGGCGCTGACGAAAGCGCCGACATACACCTCGCCGTCGTCGAGCATCGGCAGCTGCAGGATGGTCTGCTGCTGCGGTTGCGGCCGCGAGGCGGGCGTGGCGACGCGTTCGCGCATCCAGGCGCGAAACAGGTCTTCGGTCGGCACCGTCAGCTTGGCGCCGGAAAGTTCGAGTGTGGTGTTCACGAGATCTCCTGTGATGGTGAGTGGGCGACGGCTATGGGTTGCATCCGCGCCCGATCGCGCCGTGGTCGCTCGGGTCGGTGAAATCCTTCCAGTGCACCCAGCCGCGCTCCGGGCACAGGAATCCCCATTGGCGCACGCGCGGCCCGGTGATGAACAGCGTGGTGCACGGGCCGGCATTGAGCTCGATGCGGTGTGCCGCGCGCGGCCCGCGCAGCGCGATCTGGCCAGCCTTGCGCACGGTGCGGTGCTGGATGCCGCCGGCGGCGATCGTGTGCTCGGTGTACTCGCCGTCGAGCAGCACGCTCAGATTCGCCCACGGGTGGTCGTGGAGCGCCCGGTCGTCGTCCGACCGCAGGAACTGGTGCAGGTAGACGTTGCACAGCGGGTTGCGCGGGACCAGATACCAGCGCAGCAGATAGGGGTCGTCCTGGCCGCCGATCACCTGGTGGGGCGCCCGGCTCAGCATGACGTCCAGGCAGCGGTTCAGGATGCGGGTGCGCAGGCTCATCGCATCCACTCCTTGCACCACACGACGCTGTAGCCCAAATGCGGATAGCTGGCGACGTGCAGGCACTGGACGGGGTGGCCCGCATTGGCCTTCAGGAAGCCCTCGGTCGCCCCGACGCTGAGCCCAGCGGCATACGCCGGTCTGGCAGCATCCGCAGCGCCGATGCGGTAGCTGTCGCGCACGCTCTTGATCCAGAACGCAGTCAGCAGGCACAGGCCCACGGCCACGGCGGCCAGGTGAATGGCGGTGCGGCGGGTCATGCTGCGGCTTTCATGGGTTGCAGGAATCCCGAGCCGAAGCAGGCGGAGATTTCCGGTAATTCGTCCCGCATGGGCATGATGACCGCCATCGTTTCCGGCGAGCCATCGAACTGGACGATTACGACGCCGTTCTTTTCCGCCTGCCACAGTTTCACCGGGCGGCTTCCGTTGATATTCCCGGGGTGAGCGTCAATGATCCGGCGCAGGTAGTTACCCTGCAAGACATCGGCCGCTCCAGGCTTGAGCGTCGAAAAGTCCGGGATGATGTTGCGCCATTCCGGGAAATACTGCGAAGCCCCTTCGATGACTGCGCTGCCGCCCTGAGCGTAGATTTCCACCTCCTGCATCCCGCCGGCGCGCATTGCGGATCGCGCACGCACCGACAGGCGATTGGTGTAGGGGTTGACATCCACCCAGGGGGTTCCGAGCTTGTTGCGCTTGATGGCCGCGCTGATCGCCCCCTTGTCGGGGTTGAACACTGTGCGCTCGGAGCAGGTGCCTTGGGTGTCTCGGATGGCCGCCAGCATGTGGCCGTTCGTGGCGACCAGCATCACCCCGCCTTGCGGATGGGGCTCGACCAGAATGCCGTTCAGGTAGTAACGGATGTCGCTTTGCGCCTGGAATTGCACCAGGGTGCGCAGGTACTTGCCCTGGAATCGGATCATGCTGCCTCCAGAGCGGGTTGCAGGAACTTGCGGATCTGCTTGGCAATGGCCGTGAACTCCGGATCGTCGCCATAGCCTTCCAGGAACGTCGCCAGCAGGGCGCGGCCATGCTGCAGGCGCTCGGCTTCGCGGCGCGCGGCGAGTTCGCGGGCTTCCTCGGCCTGCCGGGCGGCACGTTCGACGGCCTCTTGCGCATCCCGAGCAGCCCGCGCGGCAGCCTCGGCAGCATCGCGGTCGGCCTTGGCCTGCCGCTCCTGCTCGGCGATGCGCTCCCGGGCTTCGCGCTCCTGCCGCTCGATGCGCTCGCGGGCCTCGCGCTGCTCCGCTTCGATCTTGGCCCGGGCCGCGGCGGCTTCGGCTTCCTGCTGGCGGCGTTGCTCGGCGGCTGCCGCTTCGGCTGCGCGCCGGCCTTCTTCGATTTCTCCTGCGATCCGCGCCGCTTCGGCCCGCTGGCGCTCCAGTTCGGCGCGTTCCTCGGCCAGGCGCTTGGCTTCGGCTTCGGCGGCTTCGGCCGCGGCGAGCATCGTGCGCAGGCTCTCCAGGGCGTCGGCCTGTGCGCGCCGGGCCAGCGGCAGGAATTCCTCGAAGTCCTCGCCGATCTCGGTCTGTTCCAGCGCCTGGATGGTCTTGCGCAGTTCGTCGGTGCTGACGCCTACCGACTTCACCGGGATGGCTCGGATCGCGTCCACCCGCGACTGCAGCCCGGCGACACGCTTCGCCTCGCGCTCGGCCTTCTCCTGACGCTCGCGCTCGCGTCGCGTCTCGTCGGCCTTGATCTGGGCGTCGATGGGCGCCTCGAGTTCCAGGATGGCCGCCTCGATGCGCTTGGCCTCGGTGTCGATCAGCTTGGCGCGCTCCAGCGCCGGCGCCTTGAGTTCCTTGCGCTTGGCCTCCAGCGACGTGCGCAGCGTCACCAGTTCCTTGCGCGCGGCCCGGGCTTCCTTGTCGCCCTTGGTCGTGGTCAGGTCGAATGCCACATCGGCGTAACGCTGGCGCAGCTCGGCCAGCGCGGCCTCGGTCGGGTTGTACTCGGTCAGGGCGCTCATGCCGCCTCCAAGATGGCTTCGGGGTGGGTGCGGTCGAACTCCGCGATGACCTCCATGGCGTACTCGCGCGCGGCCCGGACCTTCTGGTAGATCAGGAGTTCCTTGGCCTCGTCGCGCTCGATGCACCATGTCGTGAGGCGGTGATGTGCGGGGAAGTGCGAGACGATGTGCAGGTCGATCGGCTCGAAGCCGATCAGGTGCTGCGGCGTGTCGACCAGGGCGTAGTTCACTTCCCAGCGGTCGGCGTTCCAAAGCGCCATGTAGCAGCGCATCTGCCACTCGTATTCCTTGTCGTAGCAGGCCGCGGGAGTGATCGGGAAGGTCGCGATGGACCAGGAGGTTTTCAGGTCGTGGCCGCGCTTGGCAGCCGCGTCGAACAGGTCACACTCGCCGGTGATGAAGCCATCCGACTTGCGCTCGGCGTTCTTGGTCAAGGACAGGCCGCGCACCTCGTTCAGCAGCGCGATGGAGTCGGGCTCGCACAGCGTGCCCTTCTCAAGGTACTTGCTGCTGATCTCGAACTCGACGCCGAAGATCTCCTGCGCGACCAGCGTGCGGATGTAGGTCTTGGCGCCTTGGGACAGTTCGCCATCGGCCTTGGACTTCGGCTCGGTCATCAGCTTGCCGACCGAGGACGCGCGGATGAGTAGGTCAAGCATCGTTGTTCTCCTTCGGGAAAGTGGCGCCCTTTTCCTGCACGGCCTTGGCGAAGGCTGCGTAGCCATCGGTGTCGCGGGATGCCTTGAACACCTGCACGCCTTCCTTCATCACCTTGCTGAGTTCTTCGCGCGACTTCGCGGCGTTGGCCTTGACGATCCAGTC
>JAJYTY010000157.1 GCA_021792835.1 Pseudomonadota bacterium | reverse complement strand
GTCTGGGACATGGCAGGCGCGGCACGGTGGACGAGTCACCATTCGATTGAACCACAAAACCTCCGCGGGGCGGTATCGGGCAGGCCCCTGCGCCGCCCCGCGTGCGCCGCGCGCTCAGCTCATGTGCAGGCCGCCGTTGATCGACAGCTCGGCGCCGGTGGTGAAGGCTCCGTCGTCGCCGGCCAGCCAGGTCACCAGCGAGGCCACCTCCTCGGGGCGCCCCAGGCGCTTGACCGGGATGGACGCGACGATCTTGTCCATCACGTCCTGGCGGATCGCCTTCACCATGTCGGTCATGATGTAGCCGGGCGCCACCGTGTTCACCGTCACGCCCTTCGACGCCACCTCCTGCGCCAGCGCCATCGTGAAGCCGTGCATGCCGGCCTTCGCCGCCGAATAGTTGGTCTGTCCGAACTGGCCCTTCTCGCCGTTGACCGAGGAGATGTTGACGATGCGCCCCCAGCCGCGGTCGACCATGCCGTCGATGACCTGCTTGGTGACGTTGAACATCGAGTACAGGTTGGTCTTCATCACGCGGTCCCAGTCGTCATAGCCCATCTTGCGGAACACCGCGTCGCGCGTGATGCCGGCGTTGTTCACCAGCACGTCCACCCTGCCGTGCTCGGCGAACACCTGCTGGAACGCCGTGCAGGTCGATTCCCAGTCGGCGACGTTGCCCTCCGAGGCGTAGACGTCGTAGCCCTGCGCGCGCATGTCGCGAAGCCAGCCGTCCTTGCGCGGAGAGTTGGGCCCGCAGCCGGCGACCACCTTGTGCCCGGCCTCGCACAGCTTGCGGCAGATCGCGGTGCCGATCCCGCCCATGCCCCCGGTGACGTAAGCAACTCTCTTGTCCATTCGATTTCTCCGTGGTTCCTCAATTCCCTGCCCGGGCTGTCGCGATCAGCGTTCGACGGCCAGCGCGACACCCATGCCCCCGCCGATGCACAGCGAGGCCAGGCCCTTGTGCGCATCGCGCTTTTGCATCTCGTGCAGCAGCGTGACCAGGATGCGGCAGCCGCTGGCCCCGATCGGGTGCCCGATGGCGATGGCACCGCCGTTGACGTTGACCTTCGACGTATCCCAGCCCATCTGCTGGTTCACCGCGATGGCCTGCGCGGCGAAGGCCTCGTTGATCTCCATGAGTTCCAGCTCCTGCGGTTTCCAGCCCGCGCGCGACAGGCAGCGCGTCGACGCCGGCACCGGCCCCATGCCCATGTAGGCGGGGTCGACCCCGGCATTGGCGAAGGCGCGGATCGTCGCCAGCGGGCGCAGGCCCAGCGCCGCGGCGCGGCTGGCGCGCATCACCACCACCGCGGCCGCGCCGTCGTTGATGCCGGAGGCGTTGCCCGCGGTCACCGTGCCGGTCTTGTCGAAGGCCGGGCGCAGCCCGGCCAGCGACTCCGCGGTGGCACCGTGGCGCACGAACTCGTCGGTCGCGAAAGCCACCGGATCGCCCTTGCGCTGCGGCAGCATCACCGGAACGATCTCGTCGGCGAAGCGCCCTGACTTCTGCGCCGCCTCGGCCTTGTTCTGGCTGGCCGCGGCGAAGGCATCCTGCATCTCGCGCGTGATGCCATGCTTCTTCGCCACGTTCTCCGCGGTGGTTCCCATGTGGTAGTGGTTGAACGCGTCCCACAGGCCGTCGTGCACCATCGTGTCGACCAGGTTCCAGTTGCCCATGCGCATGCCGTCGCGCGAGCCGGGCAGCACGTGCGGCGCCGCGCTCATGTTCTCCTGGCCGCCGGCGACCACGATTTCCGCGTCGCCGTCGCGCACCGCCTGCGCGGCCAGCATCACGGCCTTCAGGCCGGAGCCGCAGACCTTGTTGATGGTCATCGCGGGCACGCTGTCGGGCAGCCCGGCCTTGATCGACGCCTGGCGCGCCGGGTTCTGCCCGCAGCCGGCCTGCAGCACCTGGCCCAGGATGACCTCGGAAACCTCCCCCGGCGCCACCCCGGCGCGCGCCACGGCCTCGCGCACCACCAGCGCGCCGAGGTCGGCCGCCGAGGTCCGGGCCAGCGAGCCGCCGAATTTGCCGACCGCGGTGCGGACGGCGGAAACGATCACGATGTCTTCGCTCATTTCAGTTGCCTCTGCAGAGAAAATCCATGGTTCGCACGAAGGTTCCGGGGCCGCGGCTCTCAGGCCCGCACCCGCACGTAACGCCCCGGCGCGGGCTCGATGGGCACGTGGCCCGCACCGCCGTATTCGCGCGGCGCGTCCTGCAGTGCGCCCGACTGCGCGCCCAGCCAGGCCGCCCAGTCCGGCCACCAGCTTCCGCCATGCTCCTCGGCGCGCTGCAACCAGTCCTGCGCCTGCGCCGGCAACTTCGCCGCGCCGCTGCGCGCCGACTTCGGCGCCGGCATCCGCCAGTGACTGCGCTTGCCGCTGGCCGGCGGGTTGATGACCCCCGCGATGTGTCCGGAGGCCCCGAGGACGAAGCGCGTCGGCCCGCCCAGGCAGCGCGCCGAGGCGTACGCGGTGGCCCACGGCACGATGTGGTCCTCGCGGGAGCCGTAGACATAGGCCGGCAGGTCGATGCGCGACAGGTCCACCGGCGTGCCGCACACGCTGACCGCGTCCGGCCGGCTCAGATTGTTCTCCAGATACGTGTTGCGCAGGTACCAGGCCAGGAAGGGCCCCGGAAGATTCGTGCTGTCGGCGTTCCAGTACAGCAGGTCGAAGGGTGGCGGGGTCTGGCCCTTCAGGTAGTTGCCGACCACGTAGTTCCAGGTCAGGTCGTTCGGACGCAGGCTCGAGAACACCGCCGCCAGCTCGGCCCCGGCCAGCAGCCCGCCACGCCCGATGGTGGCCTCGCGCATCGCCACCTGCGCCTCGTCGACGAACACGTCGAGCACCCCGGTGTCGGAGAAGTCCAGCAGCGTGGTGAGGAAGGTCGCGCTGTGCACCGGGCGCTGGCCGCGCCGCGCCAGCACCGCCAGCGCGGTGCCCAGCAGCGTGCCGCCGATGCAAAAGCCCAGCGCGTTGATCGCGCCGTCGGCCGCCGGCACCTGGGCGGACGCGGTCGCCGCACCACGCCTGCGCCGCGCCGGCGCCGGAGCACGCGCTGCCGTGGCGATCTCGCCGGCCACGCGCATCGCCTCCAGCACGCCGTGCTCGATGTAGTCGTCCCAGGTCCACGACCCGCAGTCGGCGTCCGGGTTGCGCCACGACATCAGCAGCACGCGCTGGCCCTGTTCGAGCGCGTAGCGCACCAGCGAGTTGGCGGGCTGCAGGTCGAGGATGTAGTACTTGTTGATGCACGGAGGGACGATCAGCAGCGCGCGCTCGTGGACCTGCGCGCTCAGCGGGCGGTAGTCGATGAGCTGGAACCAGGGGTTCTCGAACACCACCGCGCCCTCGGTGGTGCCGACGTTGCGTCCGATCTCGAACTGGCTCTCGTCGGTCTGCGTGAGCCGGCCGCGCAGCATGTCGCCGAGCAGGTTGTCCATGCCGCGGCGCAGGCTCTCGCCCCCGCTGCTCATGGCCTCGGCCATCGCATCGGGATTGAGCGCCCAGATGTTGCTGGGCGCCGCCGCGTCCACCCACTGCTGCACCGCGAAGCGGATGCGCTGGCAGGTCTTCGGCTCCGCCTGCACGGCCTCGGCGAGTTCCAGCAGCGCGCGCGCATTGAGCAGGTACAGCGCGGCGGTGTAGGCCGAGAAGCGGTTGCCGCGCCAGGCCTCGCCAGCGAAGCGCCGGTCCTTCAGTTGCGGCGCGCCGGCGCTGCTGTCGAGCAGCCCGGCCCAGAGTTCGGCGTATTCGCGTCCGTAGCGCGCCTGGATGTCGGCGACGCGCACGGGGTCGAGACGCAGCGGCGCCGCGCCCGATCCCTGCAGGCTGCTCGCGAAGGCCTGCTGCAAGCCTTCAGCAAGGCCGGCGCCGGCCCACGGCAGGCCGGCGAAAGGTTGCGAGGTGTAGTCCGCCATGGAGGGAGTCGAGACACCGCAGGCCCCCGCCGTCGGCATGGCCGACGCACGGCAGGTCCGCGGGAAAGTGAATATGTCGAAACAAGCCGGATGCGATGCCGGATTCGCGAATTCCGGAACCATTCACTGCAAGCAGTCACCAATATTCGTGAACCTCGCTGTCGGGTATTGGCCGCCATTGACAGGCTTCAAACCATTCTTGAACAAAGCCCCGCGGGTGTCAACGCGCCTGCCCGCCATCGGCACCCAGCCAGATCAGCCCGGCCTGCCGGCCGGTCGTGCCGTCGCGTCGGAAGCTGTAGTAAAGCCCGGGGTTGGCGACTGTACAAATCCCTCCTCCAAGAATGGACTCGGGCAACAGACCGGCGTCGGTCAGGCGCAAGCGCGCCAGCCCGAACAGGTCGGCCATCCACTTTCCCTCGCGGCGGCCGGGCACGAAGCACTGCCGCGCCAGTCCGTCCTGCCCGACGAAGGCCTCGCGCACCTCCGCGCCGACCTCGAAGTTCGATGGTCCGATTGCCGGGCCGAGCCATGCGTGCAACTGCGATGCGCGGCACGCGGCGCGCTGCGCCAGCGTCTGCGCGGTGCGTTCGAGCACGCCGGCGGCCAGTCCGCGCCAACCGGCATGCGCGGCCGCCACGCCACGCCCGTCGGGAGCGGCGAACAGCACCGGCAGGCAGTCGGCGACCAGCACGCAGGCGGCCACCTCGGCACGCGTGACCACCGCCGCATCGGCCCGCGCCACGCATCCCTCGTGCCAGGCGTCGAGATCGGTGATGCCGGCACCATGCACCTGTTCCAGCCAGGCCACGCGCACACCGCCCAGCCGCTGCGCGAGCAACTCGCGGTTGCGCAGCACCGCCGCGGCATCGTCGCCGACATGCGAACCCAGATTCATGCCGCCACCGCCATCGCCTGCCGCCCAGGCGCCGCCGCTGCAGCCGCCGTCGCGACTTGTGAATACGCCGTGCACGCGCGGATTGCCGGGCCAGCGCACGGCTGTCCACGAGGCGGGCCATGGCTGGCGCGGACTCATCGCGCGGGGCTTCCCGCGGCGCCGGCCTCATCCGGCTGCGCACCCCAGGCGCCGCAGTCCAGCAATGCGGGGTCGCCGCCGAGTTCGCGCCATTGCGCGACGATGTCGGGCGCCACCGGGGAGATCCATTGCATCCACTGCCCGCTGCGCGGATGACGCAGCCGCAGCAGCGCCGCATGCAGCGCCTGGCGCCGCAGACTCAGGTACGGCGCGCCGCGGCGGCCGTACAACGGGTCGCCCAGCAGTGGCAAGCCCGCATGCTGCGCATGCACGCGGATCTGGTGCGTGCGTCCACTTTCCAGCACGCAGCGCAGCGCGCTGACGACGCCGAAGGCTCCCCGGCAACTGCCCAGGCTGCGCAGCTGGGTGCGCGCCGGCTTGCCGCCAGCCACCACCGCCATGCGCAGGCGATCGCGCGGATGGCGGGCGATCGGCGCGTCCACCCACAGCGGCGCCGCCAGCTCGCCCCAGGCCAGCGCCAGGTACTGGCGGCTGATGCTGCGTGCCTGCAGCTGGCGCACCAGCTCGGTGTGCGCCTGCAGGCTGCGCGCGACCACCAGCAGGCCGCTGGTGTCCTTGTCCAGTCGATGCACGATCCCGGCTCGCGGCAGCGCTGCCGAATCCGGGAACCTCGCAAGCAGGCCGTTGAGCAGCGTGCCGCTCCAGTTGCCCGCGGCCGGGTGCACCACCAGCCCGGCCGGCTTGTCGATCACCGCCAGGTCGGCGTCGCTCCACACGACCTGCAGCGGCACCGCTTCGGCGGCGAAGCTGGAGGCCTCCGGGTCGACGGGAACCCGCAGCAGCAGTTGCGCGCCTGCGCGGGCCTTGCTGCGCGGCGCCGCCACGCTGCCGGACATGCTGACCAGGCCGGCCTCGCACCACGCGCGCAGCCGGCTGCGCGAGAACTGCGCGAACACGCGCGCCAGCACCTTGTCCAGACGCTCTCCGGCGGCGTCGGCCGGCACCTCGCCCTGCAGCAACTGCGGTTCGGCGCAACCCGGCTCGGGCGCATCGTCGGCGTCGGGCAGGTTGCACGCGGGTGCCGGTTCCACGTCGGCACGGGGT
Organism: Pseudomonadota bacterium; assembly: GCA_021792835.1. Lineage (GTDB taxonomy): Bacteria > Pseudomonadota > Gammaproteobacteria > Burkholderiales > Burkholderiaceae_C > Thiomonas_A. The sequence continues at coordinate 2,314 of JAJYTY010000157.1, read as the reverse complement.
TCGGGAAGCTGCATCGCGCCAGCATAGTGCAGGCCCCGCCGCGACGCCGCGCCCCATGGGGCCACGACCGCGCCGCCCGCATGGGGCTTCCTATAATGCGCGCTCTGGCGCCACTACCTCGAGTCCCGACGTGAATCGCACCTTCTCCCGTACCGGCGCGCATGGCTCGCGCTGGCTGTTGCTCCTGCTGCTCGCGTCGAGCGTGCTGGGGCTCGGCGCCTGCGCGTCCACCGGCAACACCGACATCACCGCCACCTGGTCGGCGGCCAAGCTCTACCGCGAGGCGCGCGACGAGATGAGCGCCGGCGCCTACGACACGGCGACCAAGTACTTCGAGAAGCTCGAATCGCGCTACCCCTACGGCGTGCTGGCGCAGCAGGCGCTGATCGAAGTCGCCTACGGCTACTACAAGCAGGACGAGCGCGCGCAGGCGCTCGCCGCGTGCAACCGCTTCCTCAAGATCTACCCGAACAATCCGGCGGTGGATTACGTGCTGTACCTGAAAGGCCTGATCAACTTCTACAAGAACCAGACCATGTTCTCGGCGATCGCCGACCAGTCGCAGTACGAGCGCGACCAGCGCGGCGCCAAGGAATCCTTCGAGGCCTTCCGCGAACTGGTGACGCGCTTCCCGCACAGCAAATACGCGGCCGACGCGCGCGAGCGCATGCGCTACATCGTGAACTCGCTGGGCGAGTACGACTCGCATGTGGCGTTGTTCTACTACCACCGCGGCGCCTACGTCGCAGCCGCCGACCGCGCCCAGGAAACCCTGCGCGACTACCCGGACACGCCGGCCACGCAGCTGGCGCTGGGCGTGCTGATGGACAGCTACGACAAGCTCGGGCTGACCCAGCTGCGCGACGACACGCAACGCGTGCTGCGCCTGAATTACCCCGACAGTCCCTACCTCGACGGCAAGCTGCCGCAACACCGCACGCCATGGTGGAGCCTGTGGTGATGGGCGAGGCCTGAACGGCCCGCCGGCCGGCGCGCTCCGTCGGAGCGCTCAGTCGGCGGCCGGGGTGGCCCGTGCATGCTCGCGCAGGAACTGCTCGGCCTGCGCGGGCGACTCGACCGGCGTGAACGGCGGCAGCGAATCCAGCAGGCGCCTGCCCCAGCCGGTCAGGGCCAGGCGCTGGTCGCACACCGCCAACACTCCCCAGTCGCCCTCTCCGCGCACCAGGCGACCGGCGCCCTGCTGCAGGGCCAGCGCGGCCTGCGGCAGCGAATAGTCCATGAATCCACTGCGCCCGGCCGCCTCCAGCCGGGCCAGACGCGCAGCCACCATCGGGTCGTCGGGCGGCGCGAAGGGCAGCTTGTCGATCACCACCAGTGTGAGCTGGTCGCCGGGAAAGTCCACTCCTTCCCAGAAGCTGTGGCTACCCACCAGCACCGCGCGCGCATCGGCCGCGAAGCGCCGCAGCAGCACCGACTTGGGCTCGGTGGACTGCTCCAGCACGGTGCGCCCGGGCGGCAGCAATTCGCGCAGCCGCGCGGCGATGCGCCCCATCGCGCGCAGCGTGGTCGTCAGCACGAAACTGCCTCCCGGATTGACCGCGATCAGCCTTGCGGCCAGCTCGGCCACGTGCAGCGCGTGATCCGGATCGCCGGGGTGGAAGCCGCGCCGCGGCACCAGCAGGCGCGTCTGCCGCGCGTAGTCGAAGGGACTCGGCAGGCGCAGTTCGCGCAGCCGGGGCACATCGCCGTCGTGCTGCGGCTGCAGCGCGGGACTGCTGTCGCCCAGACCCAGGCGCGCGCGCGCATAGCGAAAGCTGCCGTCGACGGTGAGCGTGGCCGACACCAGGACCCAGGACTGCGCTCGTTCGGCCAGCAGCGATGCGAAGGCCGGCCCGATTCCCAGCGGCGTCGACAACAGCCGCAGGTGATGCGTGCCGACCTCCAGCCAGCGCACGCTGTCGGCCGCACCCGCCGCCTCGGCCGCGTCGTCGGGGCCGAGCTGCCAGGTCGCGAGCAGCCGCTGCTGCTCGCGACAGCGTTCGGCCAGGCGGGTGAATTCGGGAGCAGTCTCCTCGACGTGGCACACGGCTGCCAGCAGTTGCTCGAGGCGCTCGCGCCAGGCACGCAGCGCGTCGCTCCATCCGGCAAGCGCCTGCGCCTGCGCCCAGTCCAGGCGCTGCGTACCGGGGCCGGCGCACAGCCGCAGGTCGCGCGCCGCCTTCAGCAGCGCGGCGCCGAGCTGCGGCCAGTCGGCCAGCCCTCGCGCATGCTGCAGCCCGCAGGCCTGCGCATCGCGCGCCAGTTCCTGGGCCTGCGCGGTACCCACCGCGCTGCCGAGGAACTGCGCGCCGAT
>JAJYTY010000156.1 GCA_021792835.1 Pseudomonadota bacterium | reverse complement strand
CATCAACGAGGCGGTGGACCTGGCGAAGACCTACGGCGGCACCGACGGATTCAAGTACGTCAATGGCGTGCTCGACCGCGTCGCGCAGGCGCTGCGCCCGGACGAGGCCGGGCAGCGCGAGGCGCGCGCGACGCCGCCGCGCGAACCCGCCGCCGCGCCCAACCCGGCCGCATCGGTGCCGGTGCGCGTGAAGCCGCGCAGCACGCCCCCGGCGCCGCGAGGTCGCGGCTCGCGCTAGCAGCCGCCTGAGGGGCCTGCGGTCCCTCAGGCTCCCGCCAGTCGTGCCCGCCAGCGGAAATCGGCGCCGATCGGCTCCACCTGCACGCGGTGCAGGCGCAGGCCTTGATCGACCTGCTGCAGCGGCCCGAAGGGGCCGATGCCGGCGCCCTGGCCGAGCAGCAGCGGGGCCTGGTACAGCAGCAGTTCGTCGACCACGCCGGCCCCCAGCAGCGAGGCGTTCAGGCGCGCGCCGGCCTCGGCGTGGAGTTCGCCGATGTGCCGTGCCGCCAGTTCGTGCATCAGCGCGTGCAGGTCCACCTTGCCCGGCCTGTCCGGCGCGGCCGGGATCGCCAGCAGGCGCGCGCCCAGATCCAGCAGCGCCGCGCCGCGCTGCCGCGCCAGGGTTTCGTCGAGCGCATGCGCCACCAGCACCCGCTGCGCCTGGCCGTGCTGCAGCAGGCGCGCGCGCGGCGACAGCTCGAGCCGGCTGTCGACCACCACGCACCAGGGCTGGCGCGTGGTGGCGACGTGGCGCACGTTCAGGCTCGGGTCGTCGTCGCGCACGGTGCCGATTCCGGTGAGTACGGCGCAGGCTCGGGCGCGCCAGTGGTGCGCGTCGGCGCGAGCCGCAAGGCCGGTGATCCACTGGCTGGCCCCGTTGGGCAGCGCGGTGACGCCGTCCAGCGACGAGGCCACCTTCAGGCGCAGCCACGGGCGATGGCGTTCGATGCGCGAGAAGAACCCCAGGTTGAGTTCCCGGGATTCGTTCTCCAGCAGTCCGCAGGCGACGTCCACGCCGGCCTCGCGCAGGCGCTGCAGCCCGCCGCCATCGACCAGCGGGTTGGGGTCGCGCGCCGCCGCCACCACCCGCGCCACGCCGGCCGCGACCAGCGCGTCGGCGCATGGCGGCGTGCGCCCGTGGTGCGAACAGGGTTCGAGGCTGACGTAGGCGGTGGCGCCGCGCGGGTCGATTCCACGCGCGCGCGCGCCGTCCAGCGCGACGATCTCGGCGTGGCGTCCGCCGGCTTGCTCGGTCGCGCCTTCGGCCAGCACCTGCCCGTGGCGCACCAGCACGCAGCCCACGCGCGGATTCGGGCTGGTGCGGTACAGCGCGCCCTGCGCCAGCGCCAGAGCGCGGCGCATCATGCGCAGGTCGAGCTCGCCGAATACGCCGGTGTCGTGGTGGTTCATGGGACGACCCTCCTCGCTACGCTCGACTCCCCGAGGGAGTTGAGCGCTCCTTCGGAGCGGCCGCGCGGAGCGCTCATGGCTTGCGCCCGCCGCGCGTGCTGCGCCGCGCCGTCGCCCGTGGGGTTGCGCCGCGAGCCATTTCCTCGAGGATCTGCACGAACTGCGCCGGGTCCTTGAAACTGCGATAGACCGAAGCGAAGCGCACGTAGGCGACGTCGTCCATGCGCTTGAGTTCGTCCATCACCCATTCGCCCAGGTGGGTGGAGTCGAGTTCGCGCGCGCCGCTTTGCAGCAGGCGCTGCTCGATGCGCCCGATCGCGGCGTCGACACTCTCGGCCGGCACCGGGCGCTTGCGCAGCGCCAGCGTCAGCGAGGCCTCGAGCTTGGCGCGCGAGTACTCGACGCGCCTGCCGTCGCGCTTGACCACCGCCGGGAAGCTGACCTCGGCGCGCTCATAGGTGGTGAAACGCTTGTCGCAGCCGGCGCAGCGCCGGCGCCGGCGCAAGGCCGTGGCGTCCTCGACCTCGCGGGTCTCCACCACCTGGGTGTCGGGGTGCTGGCAGAACGGGCATTTCATGGCGGTTCGGGCAGGCGCAAAAGGCCCATTATCGGATGCGCCGCGGCAGGCGCCATCGAGCCGGCCACTACACTTCGTCCATGTCAGAGCAAGTTTCCACGATCGTCGTCCTGATCTCGGGCGCAGGGTCGAATCTCCAGGCCATCGTGCAGGCCAGCCTCGAACAGCACTGGCCGGCGCGGGTCGCGGCAGTCATCAGCAACCGCGCCGACGCGCCGGGCCTGCGCTACGCCGCCTCGCAGGGCATCGCGACCCAGGTGCTGGACCACCGCGCGGCGGCCAGCCGCGAGGCCTACGACGCGCAGCTGATGCGGCTCGTGGACGCGCACGCTCCGGCGGCGGTGGTGCTGGCGGGGTTCATGCGCATGCTCGGCCCGCGCTTCGTGCAGCACTTCGAGGGGCGGCTGATCAATGTGCATCCGTCGCTGCTGCCGGCCTTCGCCGGGCTGCACACGCATCGGCGGGCGCTGGAGGCCGGCGTGCGCTGGCACGGTGCCACCGTGCACCTGGTGAGCCCCGAGCTCGACGCCGGCCCGATCGTCGACCAGGCCGTGGTGCCGGTGCTGGACGACGACACCGAAGCCAGCCTGGCCGCACGCGTGCTGGAGCAGGAGCATCGCATCTACCCGGCCGCGGTGCGCGCGCTGGTCGAGGGGCGGCTGCGCGTGCAGGGACAGCGCGTGCGCGTGCTGCCGGGCACGCCGGCCGGCACCGCCGGGGAGGCGCGGCGATGACGGCGGCGAAGCCGCGAGCGCCGGGTGGCGCGCGCCGCGCCACCGGCGGCGGATTGCTCGATGCCGCGCTGGAACTGCTGCGCGCGGTGCTGGCCTTCGAATTCCCGGCCGATGCGGTGGTGTCGCGCTATTTCCGCGCCCACCCGCGCCTGGGCCAGCGCGACCGCCACGTGCTGGCCGAGACGGTGTACGCGGTGGTACGCAACCTGCGTCTGTGGCGCCATCTGGCGCAGGGCGCTCCCGAGGGCGGCGCCGAGCTGCGCCTGCTGGCGCTGGGGTGGCAGGGCGCCGTCGCCGGGGCGGGTTTTCCCGCGCAGTTGCTGGAGTGGCGTGAACGCACGCTGGCGCAGGACGTGTCGGGGCTTGCGCCGGCGGTGCGCCTGAGCCTGCCCGACTGGCTGGCCCGCCAGTTGCGCGAGGCGCTGCCCGAGGCGGACGACGCGGCCTTCGAGGCACTGGCCACGGCGCTGCTGCAGCCGGCGCCGCTGGATCTGCGGGTGAACCTGCTGAAGGCCACGCGCGAGCAGGCGCAGGCAGCCTTGCGCGAGCAGGGTATCGAGTGCGAACCGACCCCGCTGTCGCCGTGGGGCTTGCGCGTGCGCGGCAAGCCGGCGCTGCAACGCAGCGAGGCCTTCGAGCAGGGTTGGGTCGAGGTGCAGGACGAGGGCAGCCAGTTGCTGGCGCTGCTGCTGGCGCCGCGCCGCGGCGAGATGGTGGCGGACTTCTGCGCCGGCGCCGGTGGCAAGACCCTGGCGCTGGGGGCGATGATGCGCAGCAGCGGGCGCCTGTACGCCTTCGATATCTCCCAGGCACGACTGGAGAAGCTGCGTCCGCGCCTGGCTCGCAGCGGCCTGTCCAATGTGTACCCGGTGGCCATCGCCAGCGAGCGCGACGAGCGCGTGCAACGCCTGGCGGGCAAGCTCGACCGTGTGCTGGTCGACGCGCCGTGCAGTGGCGTCGGCACGCTGCGCCGCAATCCCGACCTGAAATGGCGCATGCAGGAGGAGGATCTGCCGCGGCTGGCGCAGCAGCAGGCGGCCATCGTCGCGCAGGCGGCGCGCCTGCTCAAGCCGGGCGGGCATCTGGTCTATGCCACCTGCAGCCTGCTGGATGCCGAGAACCGCCAGGTCGTCGAGGGACTGCTGGCCGCGAATGCCTCGCTGCGCCTGCTCGACGCTGCCGACTGGTGGCGCCGCCAGCGCCTGCCGGGCCAGGCGCCGCAGGGCCCCTACCTGCGCCTGTACCCGCACCTGCACGACACCGACGGCTTTTTCGCCGCGCTGCTCGAGCGCGTGGCCTGAGGCAATGCCGCACCGCCGCTTTCGGCCGGCCCCGGTTTGCGCTCCTGTGGTATAAGAGCTTCGGGTAGTCCTGCGGGGACCGGCGAGAGGCCGGCCCCCGGTCTTGCGCCGCCACTGCGGCGCGTTGTCGTGTGTTGTCGTGGAATCATCGATGTTCGAAGTCTTGCAAGAGTGGGCCGCGCACGGCCTGTGGCACGCGGGTGCGTGGACCATCGTGCTGTACACGCTGCTGGCGTGCCACCTGACGATCATTGCCGTGACGGTGTTCCTGCACCGCTCGCAGGCGCACCGCGCGCTGGATCTGCATCCGGCGCTGATGCACCTGTTCCGGATGTGGCTGTGGCTTTCCACGGGCATGTCGACCCGCCAGTGGGTGGCGGTGCACCGCAAGCACCATGCCCGCTGCGAAACCGCCGAGGACCCGCACAGCCCGGTCGTGCTGGGGCTGCGCAGCGTGCTGCTGCGCGGCGCCGAGCTGTACCGCGCGGAAGCGGCGAACGAGCAGACCCTGCAGCGCTATGGCCACGGGACTCCCGACGACTGGCTGGAGCGCAGGGTCTACGCGCGCCTGACCTGGCATGGCGTGGGCCTGATGCTGATCGTCGACCTGCTGCTGTTCGGCGTGATCGGGGCCACCGTGTGGGCGGTGCAGATGCTGTGGATCCCGATCTGGGCGGCCGGCGTGGTCAACGGCCTGGGCCACTGGTGGGGCTACCGCAATTTCGCCAGCCGCGACGCCAGCCACAACGTGGCTCCGTGGGGCCTGATCATCGGCGGCGAGGAACTGCACAACAACCATCACACCTTCCCGACCTCGGCCAAGCTGTCGGTGAAGTGGTGGGAGTTCGACATCGGCTGGGGCTACATTCGCCTGTTCTCCTTGCTGGGCCTGGCGCGGGTGCGCAAGCTGCCGCCGAAGGCGCGCCTCGGCGAGGCGCGCGCGCAGGTGGACCCGGCGCTGCTGCAAAGCGTGATCGCCAACCGCTACGACCTGATGGCGCGCTACGCCCGCGAGCTTCGTCGCATGTTGCGCGAGGAACTGCGCCGCGTGCGCGCCGCGGGGGGAGCCTCCCGGTCGCGCGTGCTCGAACTGCGCGCCGCGCGCCGTCTGGTCAGCCACGAGCCGGACATGCTCGATGCGCCGTCGCTGGCGGCCATCCACGCGGCAGCGCAGGGCAGCCCGGCGCTGCAGACGCTGCTGCGCATGCGCGAGGAACTGTCGCAGGTGTGGCAGCACTCGTCGGCATCCGCCGAGCAGCTGCGCCAGCGCCTGCAGGACTGGTGCCTGCGCGCCGAGCAAAGCGGGATCGCCGCGCTGCAGGCGCTGTCGCTGCGGGTGCGCAGCTACGCCTGAGCCGGTGCCGGCCGGCGCAATCCGCCCGGCGCAGCTTCAGCCGCGGGCGTGTTCACGCCCGCGGCCGCGATGATCGCCGCTGAGGCGCGCGCCCATCGCGACGACGATTCCCAGAAGGACACTGCCCCCCGCCATGATGGCGATGGCGAGGTACATCCCGTCTTCAAAGTTCATCCGGCTCACCTTGCCCGTCTTCGAGTCCGTCGACGATGAAGGCAACGACCTGCATGACGACCCAGGCGGCTGCCCCAGCCGCGGCAAGCCCGGCGCGCCCGGTCTTGATGCCGACAGCGACCGCCGCCGTACCCATGCCCCAGGAGCCTCGACGAATTTCCGTGGCTGCCGCTCGGGCAGCCTGCCTGCTGAACCTGAAGCGTATCGCCATGCACCTTGCCCACCCACGTCGGCAGCTTGTAGGTGCAGTGCACCCTCGCTGTCAACGAGGGCTGGCGCGGCGCGCGGCTTCGGACGAGCGCCCGCCGCGTCTATTGCAGCTGCTGCAGCAGCACGTGCAGGATGTTGCTCTCGGACGCGGCGGCGTCGGGCCCGGCGTCCAGCGCATGCACGGTCACGCGCGAGCCGGTTCCGGCGGCTTGCACGGCGATGCTCAGACGCTGCGGAGTCACGCTGGGGCTCTTCTTGCCGAACAGCTTGCCGAAGAATCCCACGCTGTCGCGCTCGGCCTTCAACGCGGCCTCGGGATTGACGTAGCGCACATCGAAGGTGCCGGCGCTGCGATTGCGCTCGGTGACGGTGAACCCGGCGGTGTTCAGCGCCAGGCTGACGCGACGCCACGCGTGCTCCAGGTCGTCGGGCAGTTGCAGCGCATGGCCGTCGTCGATCAGCACCGCCTGCGGAGCCTGCCGCGTCTGTTGCTGGGCGACGGTGAGTTGTTCCTTCGCCTGCTGTTCGGTGGCGCCGAGGCTGACCATCAGCTTGCGCAGGAACACCTCGTCGAGGGTCGGGTCGGGTGTGCCGGGCTGCCACACGGTCTGCGTGTGCTGGGCGTCGGTGTAGACCTCCACCATGGTCTGGTGGCTGATGAAGATCTGCGTACCCTTGCCGTTCGCGGTGCGTTCGAACACCGTGCGGTAGCGGTCGCGTTCGCCGGTGTCGTACAGCGAGTTGAACACCTTGCCCAGGTACTTGCGGATGAAGTCCTGCGGCAGCTTGGCGCGGTTCTCGGCCCAGTCGGTCTGCATCACGCCGAGCTGACGATCGGACTCGGTGAGGTAGAAGCCGTTTTGCTGCCAGAAGGTCTGCACCTTGTCCCACAGCGCGTCCGGGCTGGCGTCGACGATCAGCCAGCGCTGGGTGCCCTGCTGCTCGATGTGCATGCCGGGGAATTCCGGCAGCACCGAGCGGCTAGCCGCCTGCTGCTGTTCCTGCTGCACCGTGCTCTGGTAGGCCAGCGCGCTCACCGGCGCCTGCTTCGAGCTCTGCCCCGGGATCGCGTAGCGCTGGTCGCGCGCCAGTTGCGTCAGGTCCGGCGGCACGTCCAGCGAGGGGCCCGCCTTGGCGCTCTGGTAGTCGACCGAGTGGCCGTGCACGGCGTCACCGACCGAAGAGCAGCCTGCGAGGGCGAAGGCCGCCGCCACGGCGGCGGCCAGGCAGCTGCGACGCGCGTGCGGCAGGCCGCGAACGAAGTTTCGGCGCATAACGTGTGGTGGGTTAATGGAGGACGGAAATGCCCAGCGCGGCCATCGCGGCGCGAAGTTCGTCGTGGCGGCCGGCCAGCGGCACCAGCGGCAGCCGGATTGCGCCTTCGATGCGACCGGTGGCGGCCAGTGCCCACTTCACCGCGGTGGGGTTGGGCTCGCACATCAGCAGCGTGTTCAGGTCCATCATGCGCATGTGCATCTCGGTGGCCTCGCGCGCGCGCCCCTGTACCGCCGCCACGCACATGTCGTGCATCAGGCGCGGAACCAGGTTGGCGGTGACACTGACGTTGCCCTTGCCGCCCACCAGCATCAGCGCCAGCGCGGTGAAGTCGTCGCCGGAGTAGACGCTGAAGTCCTTCGGCGCCTTGCGCAGGATCTGCAGCGCGCGGTCGATGTTGCCGGTGGCTTCCTTGATGCCGACGATGTTCGGGATGGCGGCCAGCCGCAGCACGGTGTCGGCCTGCAGGTCGGCCACGGTGCGGCCCGGCACGTTGTACAGCACCATCGGGATGTCGGCGGCTTCGGCGATGGCCCGGAAGTGCCGGTACATGCCTTCCTGCGTCGGCTTGTTGTAGTAGGGCACGACCTGCAGCGTGCAGTCGGCGCCGACTTCCTTGCAGAAGTGCGACAGCTCGATCGCTTCGGCCGTCGAGTTGGCTCCGGCGCCGGCCATGATGGGTACGCGCCCGCGCGCCTGTTCGACTGCGACGCGGATGATCTCGTGGTGCTCCTCCACATTGACCGTGGGGGATTCGCCGGTGGTTCCGACGACGCCGATGCAGTCGGTGCCTTCGGCGATGTGCCAGTCGATCAGGCGGCGCAGCGCGTCGAAGTCGACGCTGCCGTCCTCGTGCATGGGCGTGACCAGGGCCACGATGCTGCCAGTGATGGTGTTCATGCCAGCCACTTCGGGAAATTCAAAGATTGTACTTGGGCGGATGGGAATCCCCGGCACCGCCATCGGGCTCGCGCACCGCGCAGATGCGCTGCACGCAGGCCGGGTGCGGCGACGCCACGAATCCATCCTCGTAGGCCACCACGCGCAGTTCGGGGCGCACCGCGTCGAGCAGCTCGCCGGGGCGCAGCAGGAACTGCGGGTTGCGCGGGCGCCCGATGGCCTGCTGTCCCAGCGCGAAGGTCTCGTACAGCAGGACCCCGCGGGAGTCCACCGCGCGCACGATCCGCGGCAGCAGCGGGCGCCACAGGTAGTTGGTGACGACGACGGCATCGAAGCGCCGCCCGTCCAGCGGCCACGGCCCGGCTTCCAGGTCGGCGGCCAGCACCTCGACGCCCGGCAGGCCGTGCAGCTCCCGCAGTGCGCAATCGTCGCGGTCGACGGCCAGCACCCGATGGCCCAGCGCGGACA
>JAJYTY010000006.1:21332-46366 GCA_021792835.1 Pseudomonadota bacterium | reverse complement strand
GTGTCAAGGCACCGGTCGCGTAGATCAACGCGGTGTCATCGAATCCATCCATGAGCCAGATCGATCATTTGGACATCGACGGCCGGCTGCTGCGCCTGCTGGTCGCCGTGCGCGACGCCGGTTCGGTGACCGGCGCAGCCGAGCGCCTGGGGTTGTCGCAGTCGGCGGTCAGCCATCAGCTCGAACGGCTGCGCCTGATCGTCGGCGACCCCTTGTTCGTGAAAGCCGGGCGCGGCATCGTGCCGACCGCACGCGCCGAGACCCTGGCGCTGCAGGCCGAGGTGCTGCTCGACGAACTGCGGCGCTTCGCCACCGCGCCGGCCTTCGACGCGTCGACACTGCGGCGCGGCTTCACCATCGCCGCCAACGACCTGCAGCGCGACCTGCTGCTTCCGCGCCTGTTCGAACGACTGCGCGCGCAGGCCCCCGGGGTCACGCTGCGGGTGATCGCCTCGGCCATTCCCAGCCCCGAGATGCTGCGCGACCCGGCCTGCGACCTGGTGGTGTCGCCGCGCCCGCCGGATGCCGCCGACGTCGTGCAGGTCCGGCTGTTCGACGACGCCTACCGGGTGTTCCACGACCCGGCGGTGCGCACGGCGCCGCGCGATCTGCGGGAGTACCTGCAGGCCGAGCACGTGACCGTGCTGTACGAGCCGTCGCGCCGGCTCGACATCGACGAGGCGCTGGCCGCCGCGGGTGTGCAGCGGCGCTTTGTCGTGCAGGTCCCGGGTTTCGCCGGGATCGCGGCGTTCCTGCGCGGCACTGCGCGCCTGGCCACGCTGCCGGGCCTGCTGCAGCGTGGCCTGCTCGGCGGCCTGGCGAGCAGCCCGCCGCCGCTGGCGTGTCCGTCGATGCCCATGTACATGCTGTGGCACCTGCGGCACCGCCATGAGCCGGTGCATCGCTGGTTGCGCGAGACCCTGTGCGAGGTGGCGGCCGAAGCGCTCGGCGAGGCGCAGGGGCAGCGCGCGTAGCGCGCGCGAGGCGGCGGCGCGCGGCTGCCGGGGCTCAGCGCCGGGCGACGACCACCGCCTCGGTACCTTGGGCGAACAGGGTCGCCTGCGCCGGCATCCCGGCCGATTCGAAGGCCTGCACGATCTCGTCGGGGCGCAGGAAGTGGTTGCCCTGCACGTGCTCGGTCAGGTTCTGGAAGGCCATGTTGCGGCGCGCCGGCTCGCGCAGCGCCTGGCGGTCGTCGCTCCACGCGGGTTCCCAGACGACCGCGAAACCGCCCGGCTTGAGGTTGTCGCGCAGCCATGCGAACAGGCCGGCGGGGTCCTTTTCCCACACATGGTGCAGCGCGCGGTTCATCGCGATCAGGTCGGCGGGCTCGTCGAGCCGCAGTTCGTGGATGTCGCCCTGCACGAAGCGCAGGCGCTGCTCGAGTCCCTGCTGCGCGGCGAGCCGGCGCGCGTGCTCGATGTTGGGCTCGAATCCGTCGATTCCCAGGCCGCGCAGCGTGGAGCAGCGCCGCGCCAGCGCCCGCAGGTACCAGCCGTTGCCGCAACCCAGGTCGACGGCCAGGCCGCCGCGGGCGTCGACCTCGGCGAAGGCCGGGATCGCCGGGCAGATGGTGTTCTCGAAGGTGGCGGCGAAGTTGGCCTCCAGCATCGGCCCGAACCAGGGCAGCACGGTCTCGCGTTCGGCCAGCACCTGCTCGCCGGGGCGCTCGCCGCTGCGCATCAGCGCGGCGGCGCGCTCGGCCATGTGCGCGGAAAGCACCGATTGCACGGCCACCGGCATCAGCGTGCCGGGAACCGACGGGCGCATCGCCTGGCCCGTTTCGCTCAGGCGAAAGGTGCCGCCGTCGGCTTCCAGGTAGCCGAAGGCGTAGGCGGCGTCGCACCAGCGCGCTACGTAGCCGCCGTCCATCGCGGCCGCCTGCGCGAGTTGCGCGGCCGTCGCCGCGCCGAGTTCGTGCAGCTTCTCGAACAGGGCGTTGACGACACCGATGTAGGCGATGTTCAGGCTCAGCGCCCCCTGGGCCTGCTGGCGCAGCCGGGTCCGGAGTTCTTCGTGGTTCATGGTGCGGCGTGACTCGTGGCGCGGTCCGCAACGCCGCGGTCCGCGATGGCATTGCATGCTATCCGAGGTATGCGCGGTGCGTGGCGCCCGTGCGCGCCGCTGCCCACGCCATCGGGTTGACCAGAGGGAGGGTCTCGGCGCAACTTCTGTACCATCGGCCCACACACATGGCGGGGCCAGGCACTCCGCCAGCCGCGCGCGGTCGGCCGCGCAACGACGATTCCAAGGAGGAGATGATGCACAGTGTGGCGATTGTGGGTCTGGGCAGGGTCGGTTCGCGGTTCCTGCAGGCTTTGCAGGGACGGGCGTCGAGCGGCGTGCAGATCGTCGCGGTGTCCGAACTGCACGAGACCCCCGGACGGGCGGCGGCCGAGGCGGCCGGAATCCCGGTGCTCAGCCTGCCCGATTTGCTGGCGCGGGCCTCCGAGATCGACATCGTGTTCGATCTCAGCGGGCAGTCGTCGGTGCGGCAAAGCCTGCGCCAGGGCCTGGCGCGCAGCGGCAATTCGCGCACCGTGATCGCCCCGGAAAGCGTCGCCAGGCTGGTGTGGTCGATGATGGCCACCGACGAACTGCCCCAGGTGCACGCCAACGTCGGGTACTGAAGGCTTCGACTGCCCCCCGGGCCCGGGGACAGTGTCCGGCGCCTCGGGCGCGACGCGGCTTGCGCCCGCTAGCGATTTCTTACACCTTGTGCTGCGATGCAGCGTAAGCTGCAGGCAGCGCGGCGCGCCGATCGGCGCGGCCGTTGTCGGAAATTGTTGTTGCGCGAACCGCGGCCCGCCATGACGGGGCGACGGCGCGCGTGCGTCGTGGGGGGATGGGATGATGACGTCGCCGGACAGCGAACCCTTGTGGACCCGGCTGGGGGTGCGCGTGGAGAGTTCCGAGGACCTGCGCCAGTTGCGCTGGCTGCTCGAGCGTTTCGACTCCGGACGCATTCGCTACGTGGCGCGCTGCCTGCGCCTGCGCGAGGCGCCCAAGCCCGAACGCATCGCGCGCGAACTGGGCGCTTGCATCCCGCAGCCGACTTCCTGAGCGACACGCCTCTTCGCGGCGGCGAGCGCAAGGAGCGGGGACTCACGCCCCCGGGGGCTCATCCCACCGAAGGTGGCTCGCGCATCAGGCGCGTGTGCGCTGCAGTTCCAGGACGTAGGTCGAGTGCCTGCGGTCGGCGGCGCGCAGGCCGGGGCGCGACGAGACCACGTGGCAGGGCGCCTGCGACTGCAGGCCCTGGACCTGCAATCGCTTGTCGAGGGTCAGGGGCTGGCCCTGGTTCAGGCCGAAATCGGCCAGGACCACCAGCACGCCCCCCGGGCGGGTGCCGACCAGCGTTGCCGTCGTGCCGGTGTTGATGCCGTCGTGGCTGCTCCACAACGTCACCTGCTCCGGCGAGAAGGCGCCGCGGCGGTCGAAGCCCACATGCTCGAACCCTTCCAGCAGGCTGTCCAGGGTCAGCGGGTCGCTGGCCTGGACCGCGGCGGGTGGCAGGCGCAGGGGCTTGGCGGCAGGTTTCATGGAATTCCAGGAAGACGCGCAGCGGCGCGTATCGCCGCGCCGCCGTGCAATTGTCCAAGCATAGCCCGTGCCACCCGACATATTCAATGAATACGGACGTCCCGCGGGCTTGCGCTTCGCGGCTGTGGACGGGTTGACACAATACCTTCACGCAGTACGACTAGTCTTGCAGGCGGTCGCGCCCGGACTCGCGTACATGTCCGGCCGCGGCCCGGACGAGCCCCGTCCGCGAGCTGTGTGAGCGAATCTTCGACCCGCCCCATACCGGCGGGTTTTTTCTGGCGCGGGCGAACCCGGCCCGCAGCTGCGCGTTGCGTGCACGGCGCGGCCGCGCTCTTGACGCAGCGCAACGATCGCATGCGTATTTGCGCGTAGCTTGGCATATGCAGGATCCATAACACAACGCAAAGTGCGCGTCTCGGTGGCGGCAAGCCATCCGGGGCAGGGAGACAGCCATGTTCATGCAGCGCAGTGAAAGCCCTCCGCTCTGGATGCTCGGCGTGCGCATCGAGTGCGCCGACGACGCCCGCCAACTGACCTGGCTGGTCGAGCGCTGCGGAGTCGCCCGCATTCGTGCGGCGGCGCTACGGCGTACGCTGGGCCTGGCGCCTCGTCCGGCCGCGATCGCGGCCGAGCTCGAGCTGGACATTCCGGACTCACCGGATCTGCCGGATCTCCCGGAGTTTGCTCGGCGGCCGGACCTGGGCTGGAACCGTCTCGTGCCGCTGCGTTCGTGGTGCCGCCGGGAACTCGCTGGCCCGGCCTGATCGGCGCGCTGCCGCGTGGCGGCGGGGCAGGCATGACCCGCCCCGCGGGATGGCGCTTACCAGCGCGGGCGAGCGTGCCCGGCGAAGGTGTCGGGCAGCATGTAGTCAGCCGGAACATGCTGGTGCCCCTGGACCTCGAGCTCCAGCATCCGGCGCTCCAGGTCGCTGAGGTCGCTGGCCTGCGCGAGATAGGCCTCGTCGAGGCGTTGTTGCGGATCGAAGTGGATCAGCTGGTCGAAGAACTTGGCAGGGTTGAACATGATGATGCTCCCTCGTGGGGGTCGGTTGCCCGCTTTCGGGCTTCAGGGTTAACCCTAATATAGGACCGCACCGCGGACTTGCCAAGGCTTTTCTATCGCATGTTGTGAAAAGGCATCGCACGATGCGAATTGAACCGGCTGTCTGGCCACAGGACGAGGCGCTGGTGCGCGCTGGCGCGCCCCCCCGAGCCTGCGCTCATTGCGGCGGTGCGGCAGGGAGCTTGCGCGTCGCCTCGGGCTCCACGGCGAGCTCGCGCCAGCGCGCGCCGGCAAAGGCGTACAGCTCGGCCAGCGCGGGCGACAGGCTGCGAGCCGCCAGTCGCGCCAGCGCGTAGCGCCCCACCAGCCGCGGTCGCGGCGGCAGCGGAACCTCCACCATGCGTCCGGCGGCGCGCTCGTCACGCGTGATCGACAGCACGGCGAACAGCAGCGTGTCGGTGCTCAGCGCGACCTCGCGCAGCACGGCCAGGTTGTCGCAGTGCAGGGTGACCAGATCGTGCACCCGTGTGCCGGGACCCAGCGCGTCCAGGAGGATGCGCACGATCTGCTCGCTGAGTGTGGTGGAGGCCACCGGATAGGCGCGCAGCGCATCCAGGTCAACGCGTGGCAGGTGAAGGATCGGGTGTCCGGCGCGGCATGCGACGCCTGCGCGCAGTTCACCCAGGGGCGTCAACTCGACATCGTCGGCCTGCTCCAGCACCCAGGCATCACCGACGATCGCGTCGATGCGCTCGTCGCGCAGCTGGCGCAGCAGCTCCTCGGTGGACTGGCTTTGAGCGCGCACCCGCACGGCGGGACGCGTCGCCGCCATGTGGGCCAGGAAGGGGGCCAGCAGCAGCGCCGTGGGAGCCGGCGCCAGTCCCACGCGCAGGCTGCCCTCCTGGCCCCCGCGCAGCAGGTCCAGCGCGCGCCGCAGTTCGGTTTCCTCGATGCGCAGCCGCCGCGCGCGCTCGACCACCGCCTGGCCGAACACGGTCAGGTGAGCCCGGCGTCCGGCGCGGTCGAACAGCGGTACGCGCAGTTCGTCCTCCAGCGACTGGATGCTGCGGCTGAGTGCCGATTGGGTCAGATGCACGGCGCGCGCGGCCGCGGAGAACGTGCCATGTTCGACCACGGCCAGGACATGCCCGAGTTTTTGGGTGTCCATGCAAATTCCTCATGCTTTGCCTACGAAACTTTCATTTGAATCATATAACGCATGCTCCTAGCATCCCCGACGGGTTCGCCGCAGGGCATGCTGCCGCGCGGCGCGAACCGAGGCGCGGTCGCAGCGGACACAGAGCCGGGGCCGTCGGATGGGCAGCAGGAGGAGGAGCGTAGACATGCTTCGGCTATTGATTGGACTGGGCATCCCCTATGTCGGGGTGATCGGCTTGTTGCCGTGGGTCGCCAGCCACGGCGGTTTCGTGATGGGCATTCCGTGGCTGTACGCCTGGATGTTCAGCTGGTTCGTGCTGACCTCGGCGTGTCTGGGCGTGTGCTGGGTGTGCTTCGACCGCCGCCGCGACCTCGCAACCCGGTCGGGAGGGAACTGACATGGCCAGCGCAGTCTTTGTCGCACTCATCGCGCTGTCGCTGGGCCTGGCGCTGTGGTCGCGCGGCGGGCGCGGCCGCCAGTCCATGCACGATTTCTTCATCGCGTCGCGCCAGTTCGGCGTCGGCCTGGTGTTTTTCCTGGCGGCCGGAGAGATCTACAGCATCGGCACCATGGTGGGCTTTCCCGGGGGCATCTACGCGAAGGGGCCGACCTACGGATTCTGGTTCCTGGGCTACATCCTGCTGGCCTACCCAGTGGGCTACTTCATCGGGCCCCGCATCTGGGAAGCGGGGCAGCGCTACAACGCGATCACCTTGCCGGACCTGTTCAAGGGCCATTTCCGGCACCGTGCGCTGGAGGTGCTGGTGGCGGCCTCGGCGATCCTGTTCCTGCTGCCGTGGGGTGAACTGCAGTTCACAGGGCTGGTCGCCGCGTTGCGCGGCCTGGGCTGGAACTTCCCGCCGCTGGAGCTGCTGATCATCGCCGCGCTGCTGGCCTTCAGCTACATCGCCATCTCCGGTGTGCGGGCGTCGGCCTTCGTGTCGGTGCTCAAGGACATGCTGATGGTCCTGGCCATCGTGGTCACCGGGGTCGCGGTGGCCACCGAAGCCGGGTGGGGACATGTCTACCACGCCGCCAGCCAGCACCTGGATGCGCGAATGAACGGCCACCAGCTGGCGTTCTCGATGAGCACCATGCTGTTCCAGTCGCTGGGTTTCTACATGATGCCCTTCGGCGTGCAGAGCTTCTTCACCGCGCGCAGCGCCTCGACCATCCGGCGCACCCAGGTGTTCATGCCTCTGTACATGCTGATGTACCCCTTCCTGGTCGTCGCGGCGTACTACGCGCTGGCAGCCGGGCTGCATCTCGGATCGCCGAACGAGGCCTTTTTCGCCGCCGCCGTGAAACTGCTGCCGCCGTGGCTGCTCGGGCTGGTTGCCGCCGGGGCCTCGCTGTCGGGCCTGCTGGTGCTGGCGGGAATCTCGCTGGCCATCGGACCGATGGTCACGCGCAACCTGCTTCCCGGACTGAGCGAGACGCGCCAGAAGGCGGGCGCCAAGCTGGTGATCGTGGTGTACCTGCTCGGTTCGATCGTCATGACCCTGCTGACGCCGAAGCTGATGCTCACCCTGATCAACACGGCCTACTACGGCATCACGCAGTTCTTTCCCGGCATGATGGTGATCCTGTTCTCGCTGCGGGTTCGAGCGTCGGCCCTGGCGCTCGGCCTGCTCAGCGGACAGGTGCTGGCCATCGTGCTATACCTGCAGGCGCCGGATCTCGGCGGCATCAACCTCGGTCTGGTCTGCCTGGCCGTCAACATCGCCGTCACCGCCTTGTTCAACCTGTTGCCGCGCGCGCAGGCCGCGACGGCGTCCTGACACCCATGAGCCGAGCCTTCGATCCGACCTCCGAGCTGCGCGTGTTCGTCGCGCGCGACATCGTCACCATGGACCCCGCGCGCCCTCGCGCCACCCACGTCGCCGTGCGCGGCGGTCGCATCGTGGCGGTGGGCGGCGAGGCCGAGATGGCGCCCTTCGCCGGGGCGACGCGCGCCGATCTGCCGGCAGGGGTGGTTCTGCTGCCGGGCTTCGTGGAAGGCCACTCGCACATCATGGAGGGGGCGATGTGGGAGGCCGTGTACGTCGGCTACTACGACCGCCGCGGGCCCGACGGAACCCTGCACCGCGGCCTGCGCAGCCTCGAGCAGGTGCTGCAGCGCCTGCGCGAGGCGCAGGCAACCTTGCAGGACTCCGACGAGCCCTTGCTGGCCTGGGGCTTCGACCCCATCCTGTTCGGCACGCGCCGGCTCGACGTGCAGGGCCTGGACAGCGTGTCGCGCACCCGCCCGGTGGTCGTGCTGCACGCCAGCGTGCACCTGATGAACGTGAACTCGGCGATGCTCGAACTGGCCGGGATCGACGAGGACACCGAGATCGACGGCATCCACCGCGACGCGCAAGGCAGGCCCAGCGGCGAGTTGCAGGAATTCGCCGCGATGTTCCCCGTCTACCGCGTGATCGGCCGCCGGCTGTCGATCGCCGCCAGCGAGAACCCGCGGGCGATCCGCAATTTCGCCAGCATCGCGCGCCTGGCCGGGGTGACCACGGCCACCGACCTGGTCAACGACCTGTCGGAATCGGGCAACCGCAATCTGCACGAACTCACCGCGCAGGACGATTTCGGGCTGCGCATCGTGCCGGCCTTCGCGCCGCAGCGCGACCCCGCCGGCGGCGCGCAGCGGGTGCTGCGGGCGATGGAATCGAACACCGACAAGCTGCGCTTCGGGCCGGTGAAATTCATCGTCGATGGATCCATCCAGGGATTCACCGCGCGCCTGCGCGCCCCGGGGTATCTCGGCGGACAGCCCAACGGGCTGTGGCTGGTTGCTCCGTCCGAACTCGAGGCGGCCTTCACGCCGTACCACTGCGCGGGGTTGCAGCTGCACATCCACACCAACGGCGACGAGGCCACCGCGTGCGTGCTGGACGCGCTGCAACGCATGCTGGAGCGCCACCCGCGCGCCGACCATCGTCATACCCTGCAGCATTGCCAGCTCGCCGACGAGGCGCAGCTGCGGCGCGCCGCAGCGCTGGGTGTGTGCGTGAACTTCTTCTCCAACCATCTGTACTACTGGGGCGATGCGCACTGGGAGCAGACGGTGGGCCCGCAATGGGCGCGGCGCATGAACCCGGCGCGCACGGCGCTGCGCCTGGGGATGACCGTGGCCATGCATTCGGATGCGCCGATCACGCCGCTGGCGCCGCTGTTCACGGCGTGGTGCGCGATGCAGCGCGAAAGCGCCAGCGGTCGCGTGCTCGGAGAGGACGAGCGCATCGGGCTCGACGAGGCGCTGCACGCGATCACGCTGGGGGCCGCGCGCACCCTCAGGCTCGAGCACGAGATCGGAAGCATCGAGCCCGGCAAGCTGGCCGATTTCGCGGTGCTGCTGCAGCACCCCCACGAACAGCCGCGGCTGCGCGACATCGAGGTCTGGGGCACCGTGCTGGGCGGGCGCGTGTTGCGCGCCGGCGGGGACTGAGCAACCGTGCGCCGCGATCCGCCGACTCCGGAGCTGCGGCAGGCAGGCGGGCCGCGCATTCCCATCGTCGTGCTGGGGGGCTTCCTGGGTTCGGGCAAGACCACGCTGCTCAATGCGCTGCTGCGCCGGCGCGGGCTGCCGCGCCTGAGCGTGCTGGTCAATGACTTCGGGGCCCTGCAGGTCGACGCGTCGCTGATCCGCGCGCGCAGCGACGATGTCATCGAGCTCGACAACGGCTGCATCTGCTGCAGCCTGGGCGAGGCATTGATGCAGCGTCTGCTCGACATCGCGCGGCAGCGTCCGCCACCGCAGCTGCTGCTGATCGAGGCCAGTGGGGTGTCGGATCCGCTGCGCATCGCGCAGGTCGGGCTGCTGGATGCGGCGTTCAGCCTGCAGGCCGTGGTGGTCGCGGTGGATGCGCAACACTACGAGCAGCAGATCGCCGATGCGCGGATCGGCTCGATGCTGCAGCGGCAGGTCGCCGGGGCCAGCGTGCTGGCGCTGACCCATGTGGATATCGCGCCGCCCGAGCGCGTGCGGCGCGTGCGCCGCCTGCTCGAGCAGGCCAACCCGCGTGCGCCGGTGCTCGATGCGCCACGCGGCGAGCTCGCGCGCCAGGTATTCCTGGACGTGGCCGCCGCGCCGCCGCGGCCGCCCGGAGCCTCGATGCTGGCGGGCGACGGGCGCTGGCGGGCGGCATGGCCGCAGCATGCCGAGCTGGGCAGTTTCGCGCTGCGCACGCGCCGCGCCTTCGACCGCCAGCAACTCAAGGCGGTGTTGCGCGCGCTGCCGTGGCGCCTGCTGCGCGCGAAGGGCTTCGTGCGCCTGCATGGGCGCCCCGGGTGGTGGCTGCTGCAGATGGTGAGCGGGCGCATCGCGCTGAGTCCGGCGCCGGCGCCGCAGCGACCGGGGCTGGTGCTGCTCGGCTGCTTCGCGCCGGGGGACCACGCAAGCCTCGAGGCCCGGCTGCGCGCTGCCCAGGCGAATCCTGCGACGACTCCGGGATCGTCACGGCTGGCGCACAATGATGAGTATGCACATCCAGCTGGCCTCCGACCTGCATCTGGATCGCCTGGCGGGGCGCTTCCCGGGTGAGACGCTGATCCGGCCCGCGGCGGCCGCCGACGTGCTGGTGCTCGCGGGAGACATCGCCTGCGGTGTCGACGGCGTGCGCCTGTTCGCCGACTGGCCGGTGCCGGTGCTGTATGTGCCCGGCAACCACGAGTTCTTCGATGCGGACTGGCAGCGCACGCGCGATGCGCTGCGCCGGGCCGCCGAAGGCAGCGCGGTGCGCGTGCTGGACGAGGACGAATGCGTATTCGGCGGC
Organism: Pseudomonadota bacterium; assembly: GCA_021792835.1. Taxonomy (GTDB): domain Bacteria; phylum Pseudomonadota; class Gammaproteobacteria; order Burkholderiales; family Burkholderiaceae_C; genus Thiomonas_A. Next base: position 35,889 of record JAJYTY010000006.1, on the reverse strand, counting down.
GTGCGCTTCCTCGGTTGCACGCTGTGGACCGACTACCTGCTCGACCCGGCGCGAAGCCAGGCTTCGCAGATGGCCGACGCCGGGCGCTTCATGCGTGACCATGCGGTGATCCATGTCGGCGACGAACTGTTCAGCCCCCAGCATGCGCTGGCCGACCATGCGCGTAGCCGGGACTGGCTGCAGCGCCGCCTGCAGCAGTCCTTCGACGGGCCCACCGTCGTCGTGACGCACCACGGCCCCAGCGAGCGCTCGGTGCATCCGCGCTTCGCGGGGCATCCAGCGAACCCGGCCTACGTCAGCCGCCTCGATGCGATGGCGTCGCGTGCGGATGCCTGGCTGCACGGGCACGTGCATGACAGCTTCGACTATGTCGTGCAGGGCGAGCGGGGCCGCGGCTGCCGCGTCGTGGCCAATCCGCGCGGCTACGCACGTCGGCGCGAGCAGGCGCGCAGCGCGGCCGAACTGGACTTCGAGAACCCGCATTTCGCGGCGCAGTGCCTGCTGCGCATCGGCGAGAGCGCGGCCTGAGGGCTCGCGTCGCGTCCGCGGCCGGCGAGGCGCCGCCCCGGGTGGGGCGCGAGCACCGCGATATGCTGTGCGGCTCCTACGAGTTCCGGCGTTCCCGAGCACCAGCGCATCGAAGGCATCGATGGATGTTCCCCGCATGAAGTCTCCAACCCACGCTACCCCGCGGATCGATGGCATCGGCCGCGCGTCGAGCACGCTGATGCAGCGCTACTGGGTGCTGGTGCTGGGGTTTCTGCTGTGCGTCGGAGGTGCCTCGGGTTACTACCAGTGGCGCGCTGTCAAGCTGGACACACAGGCCCTGCTGCTGGCCTACGCCAACGAATATGCGGCGGCGGTGAGCGCGCGCATGCAGTATTTCGTGGGCCTGCTGCAGCGCAGCGCGCTGCGTCTTCAGGATGGCGCCGCCGACGAGGCCTCGGTGTTGCGCGGACTGATGGCGCGCGACCCGAATTTCCGCGCCGTGCTGCTGCTGGATGCACAGGGCCGTCCACTGCGCCAGGCCGGCGATGCCGACGTCTACCCCGCGGACAACCCCCGGTTGAGCGGCTACACGCGAGCCGGCTGGCGCGGCTGCCCGGGACAGCGCGCGGACTGCGTGGCCCCGCCAGCGCCCGATCCCCGGCACCCCGGGCGCTACCTGATCGCCAACCTGTACCGTCTGCAGCCGCCGGTCGGCGCCGCACGCTGGCTGGTGGCCATGCACCCGCAGCTGTACCCCGCGCTGCTCGCCGAGCTGCGGGTGCCGTTTCCCGACGCCGCGATTCTCACCCTGCGCCTGCACGACCACCTGCTGCAGATGCGCAACCCGCAACCCTCGCGTCGCGGTTACGGCATGCCGCAGACCGGTGTGCTGGTTCAGCGGTTGCGGGAGCACCCACAGGCCATGCAGGGATACTTCGTCGGCGCTCCGACGGCGGTCGGACATGCGGTGCTGGGCGTGTTCGTGCGCCGGCCCACGCTGCCTTTCGTGATCGCGGTGAACGTGCCTTTCACCACGATGTACGCGACCTGGCTGCGCGCGATGGCCCCGATTCTCGGCGCGCTGCTGGGAAGCGCGCTGCTCGGTACCCTGATGCTGCGCAAGGGGCTGCGCGGCCTGCGCGACGCCGAGGCCGCGCGCGAGGCGACGCAGGACGCGCTGCGCGAGCAGATTCGCTTCAACAAGGACCTGGCGCTGCGCGACGTGCTGACCGGGTTGCTGAACCGGCGCGGCATGGACGTCGAGCTGGCCGATGCCTTGCAGCAGGCTCGTGCGCACGGCCCCGGGTTCGGCATGATCCTGCTCGACCTCGATCGTTTCAAGGTGCTCAACGACTCCTACGGGCACCAGGCCGGCGACGAGGTGTTGCGGGTGGTCGGGCAGCTGCTGCGCCACCTGCTCCGCCCGCAGGACGCGGTGGCCCGCTGGGGCGGCGAGGAGTTTCTCGTGCTGCTTCCCGGCAGCGATCTGGAGCAGACGCAGCAGGTGGCGCAGCGCCTGCGCACCGCCATCGCCGACGAGGTCGTGGCCTACCGGGGCCACGGCATCCACCTCACCGCCAGCTTCGGCATCGCCACCTGGAGCGGCGCGGGCTGCACCGTCGAGCGCCTGCTGTCGCGTCTGGACTCGCTGCTCTACGACGCCAAGCGCGGTGGACGCAACCAGGTATGCGGCGCGCAGCAGTCGCAAAGCCTCAGCCTGTCGATGGGGTCGACCCTGCAACTCGCGCTGCAGCAGCGGCGTGTGCGCGTGGCGTACCAGAAGCTGCTCGACCTGCGCAGCGGGGAGGTGGTCGGCCAGGAGGCACTGGCGCGCCTGGTGGACACCGACGGCACGGTGCTGGACGCGGCGCAGTTCATCGACGCGGCCCACAGCCTGCGGCTGGAGCACAGTATCGACGAGATGGTGTCGCGCCAGGCGCTGGAGCAGTGCGCGCGTCAGTTGCGCGACGGAGGTCCGCCGCTCAGGCAACTGATCAATTGCTCGGCGGATTTCCTGTCGCGCAGCGACATGGTGCAGGGGCTGCTCGACAGCGCGCGGCGCCTGTGCGAGGCCATGCCGGCGCAGCACCCTGCCGCGCCGAAGCCGCTGGTGATCGAGATCACCGAGCGCCAGTTGCTGGGCAACCTGCGCGAAACCAGGGCCATGCTGCAGCCGCTGGTGGACTTCGGATTCGAACTCGCGGTGGATGACTTCGGCAGCGGCTATTCGTCGTTCATGTACCTGCTGGACCTGCCGGTGCGCTACCTGAAGATCGAGCAGGAGCTGGTGCAGCGCGCGGTGGTCGACGCGCGGGCGCGCGCGATGGTCGAGTCGATCCGCTCGATGGCCGCGGGGCTGGGGATCGCCACCATCGCCGAGGGCATCGAGACCCAGCAGGCCTTCGAGCTGATGCGCCGGCTCGGAGTGGACTGGGGGCAGGGCTTCCTGTGGGGGGCTCCGCAGTTGCAGTGAGGCGGTGAGCGGGTGATTGGCCGGGGCCTCCCGGGACCCGGCGACGCGGCGCGCGCTCAAGTTCGCCCCGCGCGTGCCGTCTCAGCATGCCGGGAGCTTCGTATCGGTGCCGCACGCCGCAGGCGTCGGGGTCGGCCCGGCTGCCGGTTTGGCGGCCGATGCGATACCCTGAGGCGCGTGCGAACCGGGGCGGCAGGCCGCGCCGCTTCGGACGTGCAGCGAACCACCACGATCCTTCGCATATCCCATGGCCATGTCCACGCTCCATCCAGCCGCCCTGCATGCGCTGCGCCAGGTTCTGGCACCGGTTCCGACCTGCGAAATGCTGGTCGAAGCCAATGGCGCCGCGAGCGGCAGCCGCATTGCCTACCTGAACCCGGCGGCCATGGCCAGGCTGGCGCCGCTGGGCGTCGAGCAAGGCGCGGTGCTGACGGCGTGGATCGAGGCCCTGGGCCTCGATGCGATGGAGTGCATGGCGGCGCTGCGCGAACTCACCACCGGTGCCCGCGAGAGCTCCGAGATGCGCAGTCCGGCCGACGAGGGCGAATTGGTGCTGCGCCTGCAATCGCTGCGCGACGAGCAGGGGCTGATCGCCGGCTTCCACGTGTCCTGGCAGGCCTCGGTTGCGCATGCCTCGCCCTTGGACCCTGAGCCGGGCTCCGGACAGGCCGAGCGACTCGTGCAGGCGCTGTTGCAGCGCCCGGTGGTCGCCAGCGAGCAGCGCATAGCGCAATTCGACGGTCCGCAGCGGGAGATCCTGGATTTCCTGCGAGACAAGGCGTTGGCGTGGGAGCGCGGCTCGACCAAGGTCGGGCTGGCCGCGGCGCGCGGTTATTTCTCGCCCAAGGGCTCGGTGCAGGTGTTCAAGGAGCGCCAGGCGGAGCAGGATCAATTGATCCAGCATGTCGGGGAGCGGGTGCGCCACGTGGTCGACGCGAACCAGGCGATGGAGGCCAACATCGCGCGCGCTGCCGAGCGCTCCCAGACGGTGGTGCACATCGCCGAGGCGCGCCAGCGCGATCTCGGTGCGGCGCGCGAGCAGTTCCAGGCGTTGACCGAGCAAAGCGCTCGCAATGGCGAGCACCTGGACCGCATCCACGAGCACGCCAAGGGCATCACTCGCGTGCTGCACGTGATCCAGGACATCGCCGGCCAGACCAACCTGCTGGCGCTCAATGCGGCCATCGAGGCGGCGCGCGCGGGCGAGGCGGGCAGGGGCTTCGCGGTGGTGGCCGACGAGGTGCGCAGGCTGGCGACGAAGGCCGCGCAGACCGTGGTCAGCGCCGGCGAGTCGATCGAGGCCATCCAGGAGTCGGTCTCGGTGGCGCACCAGGCCTCGCGCACGCTGGGCGAGGCGGTCGAGCGCAGTTCGGGCCAGATGGGCGGCGTGCTGCAGGGCTTCGCCGAGATCCGCCAGGGCATCGGCGAGAACCAGCAGGTGTTCGACGAGATCACCCGGCTGGGACAGTCGGCGCTGCAGGCCATCGGCGACCTGTCGTCGAGCTTCGAGCAGATGTCGGCCGGCATCCGGCAGGCCAACGAGCAGGGCATCCAGGGGGCGGAGGAGATTTCCGCGCAGTTGCTGGAGACCCTGACCGAGAACAAGGTGCTGCTCGAGATGAACCTGGATTTCGACACCGGTTCGGACCTGAGCATCGCGTCGCGCGCGGCGCTCGACGGAGCGGTGGAGATCGGCGATGCGCTGAGCCAGGCGCTGGCCGAAGGCCTGATCACCGAGGACGCGCTGTTCGACGAGCAGTACGTGCCGATCGCCGGCTCGCAGCCGCCGAAGTTCCGCACCCGCGCAAGCGCCCTGTTCAAGCAGCGCGTGCAGCCCCTGCTCGACCGCACGCTGGGCCGCAGCCCGGTGCTGCGCTTCGCCTTCGCCGTCGACCGCAACGGCTACACGCCGACCCACAACACCATCTACGACAAGCCGCTGACCGGCGATCCGCAGAAGGACCTGGTCGGAAACCGCGCGATGCGCATCTTCAACGATGCCGCGGGACTCGAGGCAGCGCACAACACCAAGCCGATCCACCTGATGATCTACGCCCGCGATACCGGCGAGATCCTGCGCGAACTCGATGTGCCGATCCACGTCGGTTCGCGCCAGTGGGGCAATCTGCGCGTCGGCTTCCCATGAAAAAGTGGCCGGCCCCCGAGGGGGTCGGCCACTGCCTGTACGGCGCGGACGGGCCGGGCGCCGCCCGGCCCCGATGGCATCAGAACAGCGCGGCCGCCTTCTGCAGCGCGATGAACACGCCGATCAGGAAGGGGATGCCGATGGCCAGCCACGACACCACGCCGAACACGCCGAAGCTGCCTCGTGCGGCGGTGTGCGCGTGCTCGCCGCCATGCTTCTCGTGCTGCAGCGCGCGTTCGCGGGCCAGGCGCTCCTCGTCCATGTGGTGCTTTTCGTGCACCGGACGCACCATCATGTTGAGCACCAGCCCTGCCAGCAGCAGCGCCGACAACGTGTACAGCGTGCGGTCGTAGACCAGGTTGTGCGCGACCCCCGCGTTGATCTGCGCCTGGCGCAGGTGCGCGATCAGGTAGGGGCCGACGATCCCGGCGGCCGACCACGCGGTGAGCAGGCGGCCGTGGATGGCCCCCACCATCTGCGTGCCGAAGATGTCGGCGAGGTAGGCCGGCACGGTGGAGAAACCGCCGCCGTACATCGACAGGATCACGCAGATCGCCACCACGAAGGCGCCGGCCATGCCGAGGTGCCCGAGGGTCGGCAGGCTGATGTACATGACGATGCCGATGATGAAGAACAGCATGTAGGTCATCTTGCGACCGATGTGGTCGGAGATGCTGGCCCAGAAGAAGCGGCCGAGGCTGTTGAACAGGCTGATCAGGCCCACCAGGCCGGCTGCCGAGGCGGCGATCGCCGCCTTCTGCGCCGTACTCAGCGTGGTCACCGAGTCGAGTCCGATGAGGTGGCCGCCGAACACGTCCTGCAGCATCGGGCTGGCCATCGAGATGACCCCGATGCCGGCCGTCACGTTGAGGAACAGCACGCCCCAGATCAGCCAGAACTGCGGCGTCTTCCACGCCACGTCCAGGTGCACGTGGCGGCTCGTGACCATCGCCTTCGCCGAGGCGGGCTCGGTCCAGCCCTCGGGCTTCCAGCCGCTCGGCGGCACGCGCATGCCGAAGGCGCCGAGGGACATGACAAGCACGTACAGGATGCCCATCGTGATCAGCGTGGACGCCACACCCGCCGGAGCGCTGCCGCCGCCGTAGTGCTTCATCAGTGCCACCGCGATCGGCGCGCCGATCATCGCGCCGCCGCCGTAGCCCATGATGGCCATGCCGGTGGCCATGCCGCGACGGTCGGGGAACCACTTGATCAGGGTCGACACCGGGGTGATGTAGCCCAGCCCCTGGCCGACGCCGCCGATGATTCCGCAGCCCAGCCAAAGCAGCCACAGCTGGTGGATCTGCACTCCGATGCCGCCCACCACCATGCCGCCGCCCCAGCACAGCGCGGCGATGAACCCGGCCTTGCGCGGACCCGCGTGCTCGAGCCAGCCGCCCCACAGCGCCGCGGCCACGCCGAGCACCGCGATGAACATCTCGAAGGTGGAGGTGACCAGCGGCACGCTCCAGTTGCAGGTGGACGAGAACATCAAGGTGCCGACACCGGCACCCGTGCAGGTGGCGCCGGGACCTTCGAGCAGCTTGCTCATCGGCAGCCAGAACACGGAAAAGCCGTAGGCCATGCCGATGCACAGGTGGATCGCCAGTGCCGCGGGCGGTACCAGCCATCGGTTGAAGCGGGGGCCGGCGACGATGCGCGCGCGGTCGAGCAGGCCGCTGCCGGCCATGCTTGGGGTGAGAGCCTCAGACATTTTGTCTCCTCGGGGCTGAGTTTTTGTGTGTGCAACCGGGTCCGGGCTGCACGGGCCCGGGCTCGCGGTCGTTTATAACCGGATGCGTGCATGGGTTTCCAGAATTTTCGGTACAACTCGTAGCGAAAAATTTCGAATGGCCGTTCGGTTCCGACGCATGGCTGCGCGCGCCGCGGCCATGCTGCGGCGCAGCGCCTGCGCGCGCAGACGTTTCAGGGGCGCCTTGCAGACGACTCGGGGCGTTGCGGGAATGCCGCGAAAGCCGCGGCCGGCGCTCAGCCGGGTACGCGCCGAGCCGGGCGCGCGCCGGCGCGCTCGAAGGCCGCCGGCAGTGCCGCCACTCCCGGGGGCAGGGCCTCGCGGGCCTGCGCCGCGCGCACGACCTGGGTGGCCGCGTCGCGCAGCAGCTCGACGCACAGCGGCTGCGGATTGCGCGCCAGGGTGATCAGGCCGGTTTCCCAGGCCACCTCGGGCTCGACCAGGCGCAGCACCTTGACGCCGCGCGGAACTCCCACGACGTCGAGCACGCTCAACGGCAGGATGGTGCACCAGTCGCCGCTGGCCACGTGCGACAGCAGACTGACGATCGAATTCGTCTCCAGTCCGGGTTGCGGGCACAGTCCGAGTCCGTCGAACACGCGGTTGATGGTCTTGCGGTTCTGCATGTCCGGGGTGAGCAGGCAAAGCGGCTGCTGGCCTGCCTCGGTCCAGCTCAGGCTGTCGCGCCCGCTGGCGCCCGTGCGATGGCCGGCGATCAGCACGTGGCGCTCGCTCCATACCGGCAGGTAGTCCATGCCGTCGATCTTGCTGGACTCCGTGTAGATGATGCCGCCGTCGAGTTCGAAAGCCTGAACGCCGCGCACGATGGCGTCGGTGGTCAGCGACAGGATCTCCAGCGTCAGGGTGCGGTTGCGCCGGTGCAGCTGCGCCGACAGGCCGGCCACGACCGACAGCGCGGTCGGGATGACGCCCAGGCGCAGGCGCCCGTCAAGGCCCCCGGTGAGCTTGCTCAGGTGCAGGCGGAAATCGGCCTCGACCGCGGCCATGCGGCGCGCGTAGTCGAGCACCGCCATGCCCTCGCCGGTGAGCCCGGCGAAGCTCTGGCCGCGTTCGACGATGGCCACGCCGAGCTCCTGCTCGAGGTCGCGGATCGCCGCCGAAAGGGTCGATGGCGAGACGTGGCAGGCCGCCGCGGCGCGGCCGAAATGGCGCTCCTGCGCCAGCGCGATCAGGTAGCGGTACTTGCGCGAGAGCATTGCCCGTCCCCGGTCACGCCAGCACGCACGGGCGGTGCGAGCGCAAGCGAAGTCGTCGCGGATTCAGCGGCGGCCATGGCGACCGAGTCTGCATGGTGTTGCCCTCCCCGAGCAATGGCTGGCGCCGCGCCTGCATCGGGCGCGGCGGCGATGATGCTTCCGGATGTTGCCACAGAAACAAGTTATGTGGCTTGCGGGGTGTTCCGGACCCGGCCGGCGCGCGAGCGCGATGCGCTCGCCGCCGGGGGCGCCGTCGACACCGATGCGCGCAGTGCGGGGAAGGCTTCGTCGAGTTCGAACACGCGCCCGCAGTTGTCGGCCTGGTAGCCGGGCAGGCGGTCGACCTCGGCGCGGAAATCCTCGCCGCGCAGGGTCTGCAGCATCTGTCGCAGCGCCGGGTCCGACAGCTTGCGCTCGTGGCACAGCAGGAAGTAGCGCTCGGTGTGCATGGGCACGAAATCGAGGTTGAAGCGCCGCGCCGGGGTCTCCACGCCGAAGCCCACGTCGGCCATGTCGCTGGCGACGTAGGCGGCCACCGCGGCGTGCGTGAGTTCGCATTGCTCGTAGCCGTTGACCTGGGCCGGCTCGATGCCGGCGCGACGCAGCAGCAGATCCAGCAGGAAGCGCGTGCCCGAGCCGGGCTGCCGGTTGATGAAGCGCAGTTCGGCACGCGCCAGGTCCTCGATGCCGTAGATCTTCTTCGGGTCGCCGCGCGCCACGATCAGCCCGACGCGGCGCGTGGCCAGCCCGATCGCTCGCTGCGACGCGGTCTGCAGCCAGGGCCGATAGTGGTCGAGCGCGGCGCGCTCGAATTCCCCACCCGGGATATGGAATCCCGCCAGCTCGCAATTGCCCAGCGCCAGCGACGCCACCGCGTCCACGCTGCTGCAATAGCGCAATTCGTTGAGCACTCCGGTGCGGTTGAGGCGGTGATGCAGGGCTTCCACCGCGAAACCGTGGCTGGCGCGTATGCGCAGCGGCTGCTCGTGCTCGTGCTGCACGCGCCCGATTTCGGCCTCGAGTTCGGAGGCCAGCGAATCCAGCGTCGGCGACAGGCGCGCGGTGACGCGGCGATCGGCCCACACCAGGCGTTCCGACAGCGGACTCAGGCGAGAGCCCTTGCCGCGCTCCATCAGCAACAGCGGCATCCCCAGCAGCGCTTCGCCGTCGCGGATCAGGGCCCACGCGTGGCGATACGACACTCCCACCGCCGCGCACGCACGCAGCAAGCTGCCGTGCTCGGCCACCGCGCACAACAACGCGATGGTGCGCTCCGACAGCGCGTCACCGTTGTCCAGGCGCAGCGACCAGCGAGGTTCGATCGTGACCTCAAACATAGGGGTTTTGCCTTATGAATCCGGTTGCTTATGGGGTGCGGCGTCCAAAGCATATTGCGCATCGCATTCGAGGATCCTAAAGTGGACTGAGTAGAAACGCTGGCAGGGATTCGGCGGCGACCTCCGCTGCGCTCCCGGCCCGATCGTTCCCGCTTCACCGCACGGAGACATCATGCGCGAAACCCCGCAAGGCGCAGAGCACCCGGGCGCAGGCGAAGTCGCTGCCCGCGCGCTGTCGCGCTGGGCCGACCAGCCCGGCCCGCTGTTGCCGATCCTGCACGAGATCCAGGACACCCTCGGTTACATCCCCGGCGAAGTGTTGCCGCAGATCGCCAGGGAGCTGAACCTGTCGCGAGCCGAGGTGCACGGGGTCGTCAGCTACTACCACCATTTCCGCACCGAGGCTCCGGCGCGCCACGTCGTGCAGGTGTGCCGCGCGGAATCGTGCAAGTCGATGGGAGCGGACGCGCTGTACCAGCGCGCCGTCGAGCGCACCGGCTGCGACGTGCACGGCGCGAACGGGCACGGTTGCCGCAGCGCCGACGGGCAGTTGCAGGTCGAGGCGGTGTACTGCCTGGGACTGTGCGCGGCGTCGCCGGCGCTGACGGTGGACGGCGCACTGCATGCGCGCGTCGACCCGGCGCGCCTCGACACCTTGCTGAGTGGACTGGAGGGCAAGCAGCGATGAATCCCGTCACCGTCTATGTTCCCCGCGATTCGGCGGCACGCGCGCTGGGCGCCGACGCGGTCGCGCAGGCCCTGCTGGCCGAATGCGAGCGCCGCGGCCTGGCGCTGAACCTGGTGCGCAACGGCTCGCGCGGCCTGTTCTGGCTGGAGCCGATGGTCGAGGTGGCCACCGCCGGCGGTCGCATCGCCTACGGCCCGGTGCAGCCCGGCGACGTGGCGGGGCTGCTCGATGCCGGCATGCTGAGCGGCGGCGCGCATGCGCTGTGCCACGGCCCCACCGAGAAGATCGAATACCTGGCACGCCAGCAGCGCCTGTGCTTCGCCCGCATGGGCGTGACCGACCCGTTGTCGCTGGCCGACTACGAGGCGCACGAGGGCTGGGCGGGGCTGCGTGCCGCGCTGGCGCTGCAGCCGGCGCAGGTGGTCGAGCAGGTGATGGAGTCGGGGCTGCGCGGGCGCGGCGGCGCGGCGTTCCCCACGGCCATCAAGTGGCGCACCGTGCTGAACACGCCGGCGCCGCAGAAGTACGTGGTGTGCAACGCCGACGAAGGCGATTCCGGCACCTACTCCGACCGCATGACCATGGAGGGGGATCCCTTCATGCTCATCGAGGGCATGACCATCGCCGCGCTGGCCAGCGGCGCCACGCGAGGCTTCGTCTACATCCGCTCCGAATACCCGGATTCGATGGCGACGATGCAGCAGGCGATCCGGCTGGCGCGCGAAGCCGGCTATCTCGGCCCCGACATCCTCGGCTCCGGACGCGGCTTCGAACTCGAGGCTCGCCTGGGCGCCGGCTCCTACGTCTGCGGCGAGGAAACGGCGATGCTGGAAAGCCTGGAGGGCAAGCGCGGCGTGGTGCGCGCAAAGCCCCCGTTGCCCGCCATCGCCGGGCTGTTCGGCGCGCCGACGGTGATCAACAACGTGATCAGCTTCGCCTCGGTGCCGATGATCCTGGCGCGCGGCGCTGCCTTCTACCGCGACTACGGCATGGGGCGCTCGCGCGGCACGCTGCCGATCCAGCTCGCCGGCAACGTGAAGCGTCCAGGGCTGGTCGAACTGGCCTTCGGCGTGACCCTGCGCGAGCTGCTCTACGACTTCGGCGGCGGCAGTGCCAGCGGACGCCCGATCAAGGCCGTGCAGGTCGGCGGCCCGCTCGGCACCTACATGCCCGAGTCGCAATGGGACCTTCCGCTGGACTACGAGGCCTATGCCGCGGTGGGCGCGGTGGTCGGGCACGGCGGCATCGTCGTGCATGACGACCGTGCCGACATGGCCGCGCTGGCACGCTATGCGATGGAGTTCTGCGCCATCGAGTCCTGCGGCAAGTGCACCCCGTGCCGCATCGGATCGATACGCGGCGTCGAGGTGATCGACCGCATCGGCGCGGCGACCGACGCCGCGCAGCGCACGCAGCAGGTACACCTGCTGCGCGACCTGTGCGACACCATGCTGCACGGCAGCCTGTGCGCGATGGGCGGCATGACGCCCTATCCGGTGCTGTCGGCGCTGAACCACTATCCCCGGGATTTCGGGCTCGATGCGAAGGAAGCGGCGGCCGCCTGACGGCGTGTCGCGCTTTCCCCTGCATCCACGGACACGGAGACTAGCCATGCTCGAGCAACTCAATCAAGCGGATCTGGGCACCCCACGGCGCGAGGCCGAACGCGAGGTGACGCTGGAGATCGACGGCGTGCAGATCACGGTGCCGGAGGGCACGTCGCTGATGCGCGCGGCGGCCGAGGCCGGCGTGATGGTTCCCAAGCTGTGCGCGACCGACAGCCTGGAGCCCTTCGGCTCATGCCGGCTGTGCCTGGTCGAGATCGACGGGCGCAAGGGCTACCCGGCGTCATGCACCACCCCGGCCGAGGCCGGCATGAAGGTGCGCACGCAGTCGCCCAGGCTGCAGGAGCTGCGCAAGGGGGTGATGGAGCTGTACATCTCCGACCACCCGCTGGACTGCCTGACCTGCGCCGCCAACGGCAACTGCGAGCTGCAGGACATGGCGGGAGTCACCGGGCTGCGCAACGTGCGCTACGGCTACTCCGGCGCCAACCACCTGGCCGACGCGAAGGACCAGTCGAACCCGTACTTCACCTACGACCCGGCGAAGTGCATCGTGTGCAACCGCTGCATCCGTGCCTGCGAGGAGACCCAGGGTACCTTCGCGCTGACCATCAGCGGCCGCGGCTTCGAGTCGCGCGTGGCCGCCGGCATGAGCGAGAGCTTCCTGGCCTCCGAATGCGTGAGCTGCGGCGCCTGCGTGCAGGCCTGCCCGACTGCGACCCTGATCGAGAACACCGTGATCGACCTCGGCCAGGCCGAGCACAGCGTGACGACGACCTGCGCCTACTGCGGCGTCGGCTGCGGCTTCAAGGCCGAGATGAAGGGCAACCAGGTCGTGCGCATGGTGCCATGGAAGGACGGCGCCGCCAACGAGGGCCACAGCTGCGTGAAGGGGCGCTTCGCGTGGGGCTACGCGACCCACAAGGACCGCATCACCACGCCGATGATCCGCAAGAGCATCGCCGATCCCTGGCAGGAAGTCAGCTGGGAGGAGGCCATCGCCTACGCCGCTTCCGAGTTCAAGCGCATCCAGGCCAAGTACGGGCGCGGCTCGATCGGCGGCATCGTGTCGTCGCGCTGCACCAACGAGGAAGGCTACCTGGTGCAAAAGCTGGTGCGTGCCGCGTTCGGCAACAACAACGTGGACACCTGCGCGCGGGTGTGCCATTCGCCCACCGGCTACGGCCTGAAGAACACACTGGGCGAATCGGCCGGCACGCAGACCTTCAAGTCGGTGGAGAAGTCCGACGTGATCATGGTCATCGGCGCCAACCCCACCGACGGCCATCCGGTGTTCGCGTCGCGCATGAAGAAGCGCCTGCGCGAGGGGGCCAGGCTGATCGTCGTGGATCCGCGGCGCATCGACCTCGTGCGCACCCCGCACGTGCAGGCGCAATACCACCTCCCGCTGCGCCCGGGAACCAACGTCGCGGTGCTCAATGCCCTGGCGCATGTGGTGGTGACCGAGGGGCTGGTGGACGAGGCCTTCGTCGCCGCGCGTTGCGAGCCCAAGGCCTTCGAGCAGTGGCGCGAGTTCGTCGCGCGTCCCGAGCATTCGCCGGAGGCGGTGGAGACCATCACCGGCGTGCCGGCAGCCGACATGCGCGCGGCGGCGCGCATGTTCGCCACCGGCAATGCCGAGGGCAAGCTGGGTGCGCGCCGCCCCAACTCGGCCATCTACTACGGCCTCGGGGTGACCGAGCACGCGCAAGGGTCGACCGCCGTGATGGGGATCGCCAACCTGGCCATGGCCACCGGCAACGTCGGTCGCGAGGGTGTCGGCGTGAACCCGTTGCGCGGCCAGAACAACGTGCAGGGCTCCTGCGACATCGGCTCGTTCCCGCATGAACTGCCGGGATACCGACACATCTCCGACAGCACGGTGCGTGGCCAGTTCGAGCAGTACTGGGGCGTGAACCTCGAGCCCGAACCGGGCCTGCGCATCCCGAACATGCTCGACGCCGCGCTCGACGGATCGTTCAAGGGCCTGTACTGCCAGGGCGAGGACATCGTGCAGTCCGATCCCGACACGCAGCACGTCGCGGCGGCGCTGGCGTCGATGGAATGCATCGTCATCCAGGACATCTTCCTCAACGAGACCGCCAAGTACGCGCACGTGTTCCTGCCGGGGTCGTCGTTCCTCGAGAAGGATGGCACCTTCACGAATGCCGAGCGTCGCATCTCGCGCGTGCGCCAGGTCATGCCGCCGATGGGCCGCTACGCCGACTGGGAAGCCACGCAGCTGCTGTCCAACGCGCTGGGCTACCCGATGAACTACGGCCACCCGGGCGAGATCATGGACGAGATCGCCGCGCTGACCCCGACCTTCCAGGGCGTCAGCTTCGATCTCATCGACCGCCTCGGCAGCGTGCAGTGGCCGTGCAACGAGGCCGCGCCCGAGGGCACTCCGACCATGCACGTCGGAACCTTTGTTCGCGGCAAGGGGCGTTTCCTGCTGACCGAGTACGTGCCCAGCGACGAGAAGGTCACGCCGAAGTATCCGCTGTTGCTCACGACGGGGCGCATCCTGTCGCAGTACAACGTGGGGGCGCAGACCCGGCGCACGGCGAACGGGCACTGGCACGACGAGGATCGCCTGGAGATCCATCCGCACGACGCAGAGGATCGCGGGATCCGCGACGGCGACTGGGTGGGCATCAGCAGCCGTGCCGGCGAGACGGTGATGCGCGCGGTGGTCAGCGAGCGCATGCAGCCCGGCGTGGTCTACACCACCTTCCACTTCCCCGAGTCGGGCGCCAACGTGATCACCACCGACAGCTCGGACTGGGCCACCAACTGCCCCGAGTACAAGGTCACGGCGGTGCAGGTGATGCCGGTGTCGCAGCCGTCGAGCTGGCAGCGCGAGTACACGCGATTCAGCCGCACGCA